>CAVTLU010000031.1:0-36065 GCA_963735545.1 uncultured Acidobacteriaceae bacterium | reverse complement strand
TGCGCGACACTACCCGGCCAACTGCTTCAGGATTTCTTTCCCAAGCTTCTGTGCCTCGCCGAAAAACTTTTGATACTCGACAAACAGGCGGTTCAACTCCAGAGATTTATCCGGGCCGAGCCGCTTGCGCAGAATCATGTCGCGGACGTGGACGGGGTTGCGGGAGCGTTGCGTCCTCGGTTAGTTCTTCCAGCGCGGTGTTGGGATCATAGTGATACATAGAGATATTCTACGGCTCGGGACGATGTCTGTGTCGAGGGCGTCGACGAACAATCGGGGCGTACAGGGTTTTCCTCGGTTCCCCGGCGTACCCTGTGGTTCAAAACTGTGAAGCCGGACGGCTTTTAATCCGTTTGTGCGACCGTCGCACAGGTTCTAGCTTGGATCGGAAAGGTCGGGGTGAGGGTTTGGGGGCATGCCCGCCCGCCGAGGGCTGCGTCGGGGCTGGGTGTTGGGTCGGGTTCGCCGGGTCAAAGACCCGGCTCCACGCAAATCCCGGCTCTAGGCAAATCCCACGAGGGTAGACTGCCTACACCATCTCGGTTCCCCACAGATCATGCAGGTGAACAATGCCGAGAAGTTTGCCTGCGGCATCCACGACCGCTAGCGAGGTAATCTTCTTTTCTTCCATCAGTGCGAGCGCAGCAGTGGCAAATTCCCCCGGACGATGGTTTTTGGGCTGCGCGTCATGGATTCACCGGCGGTTAGATCGAGGACGTCCTTGCCGGCGCTGTTCAGCAGGCGGCGCAGGTCGCCGTCGCTGATGACCCCGAGCAGCGTCTCGCCTTCGACGACTGCGGTCATGCCTAACTTCTTACGCGACATTTCATAGATTACATCCGGCATTCTGGTGTGCGGCGAGACTCTGCGGGACGGCATCGCCGGAGTGCATCAACGACTCCACCCGGGCCAATTGCTTGCCGAGTTTTCCGCCGGGGTGCAGGTTGGCAAAATCTTCTTCTTTGAAGCCACGCTTTTCGGAAAGCACGACGGCGAGCGCGTCGCCGAGAGCGAGCATGGTCGTGGTAGAGGCGGTCGGGGCCAGGCCCAGGGAGCAGGCCTCTTTGGCGACGGAGCAGTCCAGGGCCACGTCTGCTTGCGCGGCAAGAGTGGAAACTTTGGCGGTATTTTCAGGACTCAGTTCATCGCAGGTCATGGCGATCAAAGGTACCTGCAGTCTCTTCAGCGTCGCCAGCAGGTGAAGAATCTCCTCGGTTTCTCCGCTGGCCGAGAGAGCGCAGAACCACGTCGCCGCGGACCACCATACCTAAATCGCCGTGCAGGGCTTCCACCGGATGCATAAAGAGTGCAGGGGTTCCGATGGAACTGAAAGTAGCCGCAATCTTGCGCGCGATAATGCCGCTCTTACCCATGCCGGTGACCACGACCCGGCCGCGACAGGAAAGAGCAGATCGACGGCGCGGCTGAAGTTCGCGGCCATGGGACCGGCGATGCGGTCGGCCAGGGCGCGCAAGGCCTCTGCTTCGATGCGGACGACATTTTCGCCGACGTGTTTCATGGAGTAAAGATGGTAACAAAGAGCGCTTAACCCCGAACCGGGCCGCTGACTTTCAGGTCAAGCTCGACCGGAAAGCACAGCGAACCCTCAGAAATGTTCGTCCACCCGGTGGCGTTGCCGCTGCGGGGGCATCACGCCGGCCAGGCTTCGGGCTTGAATGGCGCGATCCCAGGGACCCGCCTGCCAATTGTCCTTTCTTCCTCGGGATGAATCCAGGGCGGCAAGATGATCAATAAATTGCGCGCGATCGCCTTGCGCGTAGGGTTCGTAGAGGGAGCGGAGCTGGGTTCAGCTTTTCTTCCGCCTCCGGCGCCTCCCGGAGCTTGTACGCCGCGTTCAGCCAGGCTCTGCCGCAACCGCACCATTTCCTTCGGGCAGGCGGTCGGGAACGTGCGGATCGTAGCGAGCCGTGACCACTTGCGCCAGATCGACCACCGCGTGCCGCGCCATGGCAAACGTAATTTTCGCCTGTTCGATGCGCATGTCATCCACTCCGGCGATGACCAGGGCGCTGGCGTCGAGGATCGTGGTCAGCGCGCCGAGCCAGGATTGATTGTTGTGCTGCGAGCGAAAAAAACTCAGGGCGGGATAGGAGAGATGGCTCTCTAGAACCTCGGCCGCCCAGCGCTCCCAGTCGCGAAAAACCGGTCCAATGCGTCCTGTCGCGGAGATTGCCAAAGCGGGCCAAGCAATTCGGCGGCGGTGGGCGGCGAGCCGGCGCGAGCGTCGAGCAACGAGAAATCTCAATTTCGCGCCGCGAGAACGAAGAATAAATCGTGGGCAGATATCCAATCACCGTGCCCAGGAAGCCGAAGCCCATGCCCGCTTCGAGCACAGCCAGAGCGCGCGCGATCGCCGAGGTTGGGCACGATATCGCCGTATCCCAGCGTAAAAAAAGTCTCGCCGCTGTGATACATCAGGTCGCGCGAAGGTGACTGGCTCGTTGCCCATTTGCACATGGTCACCGGAGCCGTATTGCAATATCGCGAAGCCAAGAATCAGACCGAAGGCCCAAACGCCCAGGAGAAGCAGCAGAGAGATGGGACCGAAGTAGCTGAGGAAGCTTTCCCGTCGGCCAGTGGATTTGATGCGCGCCGCGATCTTTCGCCACGGAATCCAGGTGCGGCGGTAAAACCAAAGGGTCAGCCGGAATTGGCGGCGCACGCGCCGTGGCAGAACGACGGTTTCAAAGGCGTCCAGCAAAACGCTGAGAATGACGAGGATGCCGGTGGTGGTGAAAAAGACATGCATGGCAAATCAGATGTGGCGGAATGGTAGCAGATTCACGGAGAGTACTTCTTAAGGCTTGGTATGTGCCGCAGTCAGCGATGCTTGCACCGCCAGCAACTCCTTCAAAACGCCGCGCAGCTTGGTGGACTCCAGCGCATTGGCGCCGTCGGACTTCGCTTCGGTGGGATTGTCATGGACTTCCATGAACACGCCATCGACTCCCGCAGCCACCGCGGCGCGCGCCAGCACCGGGATGAACTCGGGTTGTCCTCCGCTGGTTGCAGGCTGATCGTCGTCGCCGTGGGAGGAGGAGGGCAGCTGCACGGAGTGGGTCGCATCGAACACCACCGGCACGAACTTGCGCATGATGGCCAGCGAGCGCATGTCCACGACTAGGTTGTTGTATCCGAAGCTTGAGCCGCGCTCGGTGACGAAGACGCGGTCGTTGCCCGCGGTGCGGCATTTCTCGACGGCGTGCTTCATGTCCCAGGGCGAAACGAATTGGCCTTTCTTGATGTTCACCACGCGCTCGGACATCGCGGCAGCCACTACTAGGTCGGTCTGCCGGCAGAGAAACGCTGGAATCTGCAGAACATCGGCGACTTCCGCAACCTTGGCCACGTCCGCGGTTTCGTGCACGTCGGTCAGCACCGGAATGTGGATTTCGTCTTTTACTTTTCTCAGGATGCGCAGGCCCTCGGCCAGGCCCGGTCCGCGAAAGCTGCGGACGGAAGTGCGGTTAGCCTTGTCATAGGAAGCTTTAAAGATGAAGGGAATATTGAGCGAGCGGGCTACGCCCTTAATCACTTCCGCCATGAACAGCGCGTGCTCTTCGCTTTCGATCACGCATGGGCCAGCGATGAGGAAAAGACTGCCGGAGCCGATGCGGACGTCGTTGATTTGGAAGGAGACAGTCATGGGTAACCACAGGGAGCACAGGGGAGCACAGGGGAACGTCTAGCACGATCGTTTCCTCGCGAAAAGTCGGCAGTTCGATGGTGCCCGCAGACAGCAGATTCCTCGCTCTGCTCGGAATGACAAGAGGAGAGGGTCGGGCTAAAAGAGAAAGTTCCGCCAGGCGCCGCTGTGTCTACCGTAGTCATCGCCTCACCGGCTCGAAACTCTCTGCGGACGGTGGAATAGCTCTACGTTGGCCGCTTCTTTCTCCGAGCGGCGTTTCCGTCCGTGCTCGTACGCCGCGCCCACAAAGGACTTGAACAGCGGATGCGGCTCGAGGGGCTTGGACTTGAATTCGGGATGGAACTGGCAGCCGATGAAATGGGGATGATCCGGCAACTCCACCATCTCCACATAGGTGCCATCCGGCGTGGAGCCGGAAATTCGCAATCCTGCCGCGACCAGCATCTCTTCGTACTCGCGGTTGAATTCATAACGATGGCGATGGCGTTCGCTGATCTCAAGCTGGCCATAGATCTTGTGAGCCAGCGTTCCCGGCTCGATTTTGCAAGGTCCACGCCCCCAGGCGCATGGTGCCGCCTAGTTCCTCCACGCCTCGGAGTTCACGCAGCTTGTAGATGACGCGATGCGGGGTGGCGGGATCGAACTCGCTCGAGTTCGCCTCGGTCAGCCCGCACACGTTGCGCGCGAACTCGACGCAGGCGGTCTGCATACCCAGGCAAATGCCGAAGTAGGGAACCTTCTTTTCTCGCGCGTAGCGGATCGCGATCAGCATGCCCTCGATGCCGCGCTTGCCAAAGCCGCCGGGCACCAGCAGTCCGTCGTAATTTGCCAACTGCTCTTCGTAGGTGCGGTCGCCGGTTTCCAGGCCTTCGGCTTCAATCCAGTTCAGTTGCAGCTTTGAGATTGTGCGCCAGCGCGCCGTGAACCAGCGCTTCTTTGAGCGACTTGTAGGAGTCTTCATACTCAACATACTTCCCTACGATCCCGATCGTGACTTCGTCTTTCGGGTTGTAGACGCGGTGCACGATATCTTCCCACTTGGAGAGGTCGCGATCTCTCGCTTGCATGTGCAGGCATTTCAGCACCAGCGTGTCGACCCCTTCATTGGCGAACACCAGTGGCACTTCGTAAACGGAAGCCACATCTTTGGCGGTGATCACCGCTTCTTCCTGCACGTTGCAGAACAGCGCGATCTTCGACTTGATGTCTTTGGAGAGGAAGCGGTCGGTGCGGCAAAGCAGGATGTCGGGCTGAATTCCGATGCTCAGCAGTTCCTTCACCGAGTGCTGCGTCGGCTTGGTCTTAAGTTCCTGGGCGGCGGCGATGAAAGGCACCAGGGTCACGTGCATGAAGAGCGTGTGCTCGCGGCCCAACTCCTGGCGCATCTGGCGGATGGCTTCCATGAAGGGCAGCGATTCGATATCGCCCACCGTGCCGCCGATTTCTACGATGGCCACATCGACTTCCTGCGCGACTTTCTTCATTGCGGCCTTGATTTCGTTGGTCACGTGGGGAATGACCTGCACCGTCTTGCCAAGATAATCGCCGCGGCGCTCTTTGGCGATGATTTGCTCGTAGATCCGGCCGGTGGTCCAGTTGTTGTCGCGGGAAAGCTTGGCGTGGGTGAAGCGCTCGTAGTGGCCGAGGTCGAGGTCGGTCTCGGCGCCGTCGTCGGTGACGAAGACTTCGCCGTGCTGAAAAGGCGACATGGTGCCCGGATCCACGTTGAGATACGGGTCGAACTTCATCAGATTGACTTTGAGGCCGCGGCTCTCCAGCAGGCAGCCTATGGATGCCGCAGCCAGTCCCTTGCCCAACGAAGACACCACACCACCGGTCACAAAGATGTACTTTGCCGACATCGATTCCTCGTCCTAAATTGTCTTTGGGATTTTGTGCAGTTGGGGTGCACGACTGATTATGCCAGAAAGACTTGTGGAAAGAAATGCTTTATCTTGGGCGGTAGTGGCGCAGTTTGGGTTCAATTGGCAAAGGCATTTACCACGAAGGATACGAAGTCTCACGAAGGCCTTGATGACAAAGGTCTTGCTTTGTGTACCTTCGTGTCCTTCGTGGCTGAAACAACCGACCGCCGGCAGGATGCCGGCGCTACTCTTAGCCTGCATCTAAGCGGATAATGGGTTTTGCCATGAAACTGGGCGGGCGAGTTCGCGTTTTTGCTTGCGCCCTTCTCGCCGGGTGCTCTCTTCTCGCGTGCCAGCTTTCAGCGCAGCAGCTTGCCAAGCGCCTCATTCTAAAAGATGGCTCCTATCAGCTAGCCACCAAGTGGGAAGTGAAGGGCGACCGCGTGCGCTATTTCAGCGCCGAGCGCGGGGAGTGGGAGGAGGTTCCCAAGTCGATGGTCGACTGGGAGGCCACCGACAAATACGAGAAAGACCGCGCCGCCGGCACTCCTCTGCCCGAAGCGGTGGAACTCGACAAAGAGCTTGCCGCCGAACGCCAAGCCGAGGAGGCCAAGAGCCCGCAAGTCGCGCCCGGTCTGCGCCTGCCTGCCGACGCTGGAGTCCTGCTCCTGGATACCTATGAGAACCAGCCGCAACTGGTCGAAGTGCAGCAGAACAGCGGCGAGATCAACCAGGACCGAAAGGCCAACATGCTGCGTGCTGCGATTAATCCCGTGGCCAGCGCCAAGGAAAATATTGAACTGCCGGGGGCGCACGCTCGCATACAGGCCCACGCTACGTTGCCAGCCATCTACGTCAACCTCAGCCAGCAGGATCAGCCGGGTACGAACGCCCCAGGCCAGCCGGAGGAGCCTTGGGATCGCTTTCGCATAGTCCGCATGCAATCTACCAAGCAGGGTAAGCGCATTGTGGGCGATATCAAGATTGCCATCTATGGCAAGGTCAAGCAGGAACAGAAACTCGTGCCCACGACCGCCGAGAGACTGAATGGCGGCTGGGTGAAGATCACGCCTACCGCGCCGCTGGCTGCCGGAGAATATACGCTGATCGAAATGCTCGGGAAGGAAGGAATCAATCTGTATGTGTGGGATTTCGGAGTGAATGCTGCCGCGCCAGCCAACGGCTTGGTGATTAAGCCTGAGGTTTCGGCTACGACGCCACCTTCCAGCCAGCCGCCAGAGCTAAAAAAGACGCGGCCCTGAGAACTGAGATCTAGAGACTGGCATCTGGTTTTCCAACTGGTTATGGCGGTCTCATAATTCGATGACTGACCAGTCTTAAATCGCCGAGAACGCGGAGAACGGCCGCTGAGTTCGCGGAGAAGAGCACGCGGACTACCATCACCCCAAGCCGCAGGTCATTGACCCTCATTTCCTCTGCGGCTAAACTGTGATCGCTTTCGAAACTTCAAATTGCAGGATGCAATCTTGTTAATCTATCGCTCCACCCGCGATGTGCTCTCTGAGATCGAGAGCAGGCTTGCCGCTAACCATGCGTCGTACCACGCTTCTCCGCTGCAAGACGTGATTGATCTGCTTTGCCGGGCGCGCCACTACAGCTGGATGGGCATCTACCTCGCGACCGGAAAGAGCGAGGCGCAGCAACTTCTGGGCGAGGGCGGCGAACCTCATCCCGGGCAAATGGCTCGGCCTGAGACGCGGTCGAAGGTATTGATCTCGATGAGGCTGGCGAGCCGCGAAGTTGGCGTGCTAGACGTCGAGAGCGACCGGGAGAACGCGTTCGGCTCCGAGGACCGCGTGCTCCTGGAAAATGTCGCGAGTGTTCTGGCCCGCTTTCTCTCATCTTCGGGAAAGTACCTCGCGCGCAAAGCCCGCCTCACGCCGCCGCGGTGAGCTTCTGCGCTTCTTCCTGAATTCTTTTCCAGGCGCGCTTCACATGCCTCGCTTCTGTGTTCGTTTGCCCCACGCAGAGTCGTAGAGTTATTAAGCCGTTCAGCTTGGTATGGGTCAGATAGAGATCGCCGCTGCGGTTCAAGCGGTCCATCAGTGCCTGGTTGGCAGCGTCCCCGCTCTTGAGCCGGAAGCAAATCAGATTTAATGGCGCGGGCGCGGCCAGCTCAAATCGCTGATCGTGCTTGACCCACTCCGCGAATTCCTGCGCCAGGGCCACGTGGCGGCGGATATGGTGCTGCAGACCTTCGACTCCGTAGTGGCGAATTACAAACCAGAGCTTAAGCGCGCGAAAGCGGCGCCCCAGCGGGATTTGCCAGTCGCGGTAATCGATCACCGCGCCCGACTCGGTCGCCTGATTGCGCAGATACTCGGGCAGGACGCTCAGAGTCTTGACCAGCGCCGCACGATCCGCTACGAAGAGGCAGTCGCAATCGAAGTTGGTGAACATCCACTTGTGGGGATTGAAGCAGTAGCTGTCGGCGAATTCCAGGCCGTGTTGAATGTGACGGAATTCGGGGCAGAGTGCGGCGGTGCCGCTCATGGCAGCATCCACATGTAGCCAGATTTGGTTTTCGCCGCAGATGCGGCCGATTTCCTCCAATGGATCAATCGCATTGGACGAAGTGGTTCCGACGGTCGCGCAGACGAAACAAGGGACCAGACCTGCGCAGCGATCTTGTTCTATCTGCGTAGCCAGCGCGGCCGGACGCATTGCGAAGCTTTCGTCGACCTCGATCAGCCGTAGGTTGTCGCGACCGAGTCCCGCGATCTGAACCGCCTTTTCAATCGACGAATTTGCCTGCGACGAGGTATAGGCTACCAAGGTTCCGTCGCAGCCGCGGCGGTTGCTGGCAAAGTTAGTGGCCCGCTCCCGGGCCGCAAGCAGGACGCACAGCGAAGCGGTGGAAGCGGTGTCTTGGATCACGCCTCCCCCGGTGCTGGTAGAAAGAAATTTCTCCGGAAGCGAGAGCATACGCGCCAGCCAATCGAGAACGTGCGTCTCCAATTCCGTGCAGGCAGGGCTGGTCGCCCACAGCATTCCCTGGACGCCCAGCCCGGAGGACAAAAGATCGCCCAAAATCGCTGGCCCGGAAGCGTTACTAGGGAAAAAGGCGAAGAAGTTCGGCGATTGCCAATGCGTGATGCCGGGAAGAATGAGTCTTTCAACGTCGCCGAGCAGCTTCTCGAATGGCTCGCCCTTTGTGGGAGGATCGGCAGGCAGCGAGGCGCGAATCTGGCCAGGCTTGGCTTGGGAGAGCACGGGAAGAGATTCAATCCGCTCGTAGTAAGACGCGATCCAATCCACCACGGCGTGGCCGTGGCGCCGGAATTCATCCGGGGTCATGTGGAAACTGGTTTCGTCCATTTGCGCTCCGCGAGACTGGCGGCCTCAGGGGATTCTGGGTGCTTCATTTGCTTGCATGCTTTCATGCGAAGAGAATTCAACCCATCTGCCCGTAAAAAACCTGCGTCTCGTAGTGAAAAGTTACGCTGCCACTGTCATGGTGCCTGTCAAAGATGCGGCGCAGTTCGGCCAACATGGGTTCGTATGTGGCGTCGCCTGCTTGCGGGGTGTAGGAGGAAGAAAGCAGGCGGCCCTCCAGTCCGGAGTAGTCAAATTGCTGGCTCATGGGATATGTCCGCTCGCGGAACGCCGGCCCGAGCAAATCCTGGATACGCGTTCTTGTATGCTCGTGGCTCACTTCCAGGTAGTCCGTACCGTAGGTCACGAGCATCTGCTCGTAGTCTTTCAGAAATGGAGTCTCATCGCAGCGATCGTTCCACACCAGCACTGCCCACCCACCAGGCTTCAGAATGCGGGCGAATTCCTGCCGAGTTTTTTCGCGATCGAACCAGTGCGCCGCCTGCCCCGCAGTCACAAAGTCCACGCTGTGGCCGGGAAGCGTGGTGGCCTCGGCGGTGCTATTCACGCTGACGAAGCCAGGATATCGCCCCAAGAGTTGCTCTCCTGCCTGCCGCATGTCAACATTGGGTTCAACACCGAAAACTTGATTGCCGTTTGCCAGGAAGAGTTCGGTCAACTTCCCCGAGCCGGACCCGATATCGGCTATGACGGAGGACGCGGTAAGCCCGCATTCGCCTTTCACCAGATCGAGGATCTCCGGCGGATATCCCGGACGGTAGCGAACGTAGTTGTCAACGCGCGAGGAGAAGCGCTGGGTGGCATTCATCGTGGTCATGCCACCAGTGTAACGCCGCTAAGCACGGCGTAGCGCCGGCTGTCGGCGAGGGCGTCGGGTCCTCGCCCTTGCCTCGAATGCCGATCTCGCCCAATCCCCGCGAGAACTGCTAAATTAAATGCACCATGCGCCTAGTCGTCAAAGTCGGCACCAGCCTTATCGCGCCCGGCGGCCGTATCGATACCACTCGCATGCGGGCGCTAGTCGATCAACTCGACCTGTCGCGTCATGAGTACCTGATCGTAAGCTCGGGCGCGATTGCCTCGGGAATGTCGAACCTCGGCCTTAGCGGAAGACCTTCCACTGTGCCCGTGATGCAGGCCTGCGCCGCGGTTGGCCAGAGCGTCCTCATGCATACTTATGAGCAGCTTTTTTTCGGCAAGAAAGTCGTGGCGCAATTGTTGCTATCGAGCGACGACTTCACCTCGCCGGTGCGCTACAAGAATCTGCAGAACGCGCTGCATGAATTGCTGAAGCTGGGCGTGGTTCCGGTGGTAAATGAGAATGACAGCGTTTCCGTGCGAGAGCTGGAGGGCGCCTTCGGCGACAATGACGAACTCAGCGCACTGCTTGCTACCACGGTCAAGGCCGACTGGCTGCTGCTGCTTACAGACGTGGATGGTTTCTACGTGCCCAATGGCAAACGTCCGCGCCTGCTGCGCACGGTTCGCAAATTGACTGCGGAGATGGAGTCGCTTTGCAGCGGCCACGGCAAGCTGGGCCGGGGTGGTATGCGCACCAAACTTCGCGCCGCCAAGGTCGCCAGTGAAGCCGGCGTACACGTTGCTATCGTGAATGGTCGGCATGATCGTGCCATCGCCGGGGCGCTGGAACGCAAGATCGGAACTTACTTTCCGCCACAAACCCAGCCACGGCATAGCAGGACATCCTGAAATGGCAATCACCATCACCACGTCGGCTTCCACTCGTGACAAACTGCTGCGCGCACGGGATGCGGCGGTGCGGCTTGCCCAGCTTTCGACAGCGCAAAAGAATGGCATTCTGCTGGCGATGGCCGAGGCTATTGAGGCCAACGCGGAAAACATTCTGGCGGCGAACCGCGAGGATCTGGAACTGTCTGGACTGAGCGGCGCAATGCGGGATCGCCTGCTGCTCAATGCGGAGCGCGTCAAGGAAATGGCGCAAGGCGTTCGCGCGGTGGCAAGTTTGCCTGATCCGGTTTACGAGACGCTGGCAGAGTGGACTCGCCCCAACGGTCTGCGCATCAGCAAAATCCGTGTTCCGCTGGGCGTGGTTGGCATCATCTATGAGTCGCGGCCCAATGTCACCGCGGACACGGCTGCGCTGACGCTTAAGACGGGAAACGCGATCGTCTTACGCGGGGGCAGGGAAGCTGCCCGCAGCAATCAAAAGCTGGTGGAAATACTCTCTGCCGTTCAGGGTCTGCCCGAGGGTTCAATTGAGCTTCTAGATTCAGGCACGCGAGATTCGGTGGGAGAGTTGATCCGCGCTCGCGGCCTGGTGGATGTGATCATTCCTCGCGGCGGGGCCGAGCTGATTTCCTTCGTCGTGGAAAACTCCGTGGTTCCCGTGATCGAGACCGGGGCCGGGAATTGTCACGTATTCGTCGATGAATCTGCGGATTTCGACATGGCGGACCGTATCGTGATCAACGCTAAGACGCAGCGTCCGTCGGTATGTAATGCGGCCGAGAAGTTGCTAGTGCATGAGCGAGTGGCGGCGCAGTACGTGCCTCGCATCGTGCGCAAGCTCATTGAGGCCGGCGTAGAAGTGAGAGGGGACGTGGAGGCCTGCCGCATGGCAGCAGGAATGGATGTGCGTCCTGCAGTGCCGCAAGATTGGGAAGAGGAATATCTTCGGCTGTGCATGGCGATACGTGTGGTCCGAGACGTGGACGAAGCCATCGCGCATATCAATCGCTACTCCACCAAGCACTCCGACGCCATCGTTACAGCCGACGAATCCCACGCCCAGCGCTTCCTGCGCCAGGTGGACTCGGCGGCGGTCTACTGGAACGCCTCCACGCGCTTTACCGATGGAGGGGAGTTCGGCATGGGCGCCGAGATGGGCGTCAGCACGCAGAAGCTGCACTGCCGCGGCCCGTTCGCGCTGGCGGAGTTGACTTCGACTAAGTATGAGATTGTCGGGACGGGGCAAGTCCGCTAACCAGCAGACCTGTCATGTTGAGCAAGGATTGAGCTTCGCGGAGCGAAGCTCAACCGCAGTCGAAACATCCCTACCGTAGTTCTACGATTTCACTTCCGCAATGCCAAGCGGCGGTCGTGCTTCAGGCTTGCACCGCGGCGTCCGCTCCCTTTTCTCGCGGGCGTAATGTTCAGAGTGCGGCAAACTCCCAGAAATCCGCGATCACGCAGAAATTGCCGCAGTGCTGCCTGAACCACAGTGGTCAGCGACGGGGGAGCTTCCTGGGCTTGCTGGTAGTTTTCCACGGCTTCCGCTAGATCGTCGGGAAGTGTCACAGTCGCGCGTTTCATACCTCTATGTTAGCACCAGTTGGTGAGATTGGTGAAGTTGGTGCGACACACTCCGCTGTGCTGAGATCCGGTTGTGTGGGACCGGGTCTGCGACTCGGTCCCGGAGAGAAGCCCGCCGAGATGGCGCGAGCTGAGAACGATCTGGCCGGGTCGAAGACCCGGCGCTACACTTCGATTGCCACCACCTCATGGTCCAGCACCGAGGGCACTGCTATCGTCATTTCAGCTCCGGTGCTCTGCACCTCTGGTGTCTTCTCCGCGACGAGCAGTTGCGTTTTCTTTGGGCGCAAACCCGGCGGAAGCCGGACCGTTACCTTCTGCTCGCCGATCGGAATGAATTCTCGGTAAGGCCCCTTCATCGTCATGGGATTGCTCAGATTCACTAAATGAACGACGATCGAGTCCCGATTGCGCCACGCCGTGACCTCAACAAAGCCGGGGCCAATTACCTCGACCATCGGCTTTTCGTTCGTCGCCCACTCGACCGTATTCCGCAGAATCTTGAAATGATCGACACAAAGCACTTCCCAGAATGTGCGGTCGAGATCAACCGGAATATAGGCGACTCGCCCACCGGAGACTTCGCGCAAGTAAATCCCGGCGATATTCGTTCTCGGTTGCCGGGGATACACTTTTTCCATCGGCAAATCGGGATAGCTCGGAATCAAGGTCAGTGGAAACTGCTCAAATGTTTCTCGAGGCTCGACCACCAAACGCGACACGCCATTCACGATCCGCGGCGCGTCTTCCAGTCCTTTGAACAACGGGTGATGCGGCGCTGCCTCGTGTTCCAGCCGGAGATAGGAGTTCTGCATCGGACCTTCGATGCGGCCGCTCCAGCTAACGCCGAAGAGATCGGCAAGGCCGAAGTCTTTGCGGCGTACGCCCCACTCGTCATAAAGGCTGGTTTCGCAGGTCGCGATCAGGCTGCCGCCGTTTTTCACGAACGCCCGTAACTGGTTGCACTGCGCGTCGCTCAATGCGGCAATGTTCGGCAGAATGAGCGTCTTGAATTGTTTTACATGCGCTGCATCCAGCAACCGGTCATGGACCATCTCGAAGGGAATTCGCGCTTCGACCAGCGCCTGGTACCAGCCGAGGGTGTAGTCCTCCACCTTGGCTCCCGCGTGTTCACCGCCATAAAACCACGCCGTCTGCTGCGAATAGACCACCGCCACCCGCGCCAGTGGCGCCTCATGGCGCAAATAGCGCTCGTTCTTATCGGCCCATAAATAGATGTCCTGCACTCCTTTTAGCCACCGCTGATCGTGCAGCACGCCGCTGAATTTACTGAACCATGGACGCATGCCGTTGGCGATTCCGTCCAGCACCCAGATGCGGATTTCGGCGTCGCTCTGCACGCTGTCCTTCCAGCGATAGGGTTCTTCCAGCCCAACGCTGAACAGGCCGATCACGGGCTTATTGCCCACCGCCGCGCGATATTCTTTTCCGTTCTTGCCGTTCGACCAGGGAGCGGCCAGCCCGTGCCGTGCCTGCCGATCGGCAACCAGCATCGGAGCCCGCTCTCCGATCTGCCGCATGTCGAGCGAACTCATCGCTCCGCCGCCGGTGTTCGGAATGACGCATGAGTCAGGATTGATCTTGCGCACTTCACCGTCCCAAAGCTGCCAAAGATCAAACAGCCGCTGCTGCCGCCATACGATGTATGCGCGGCGAGCAGGATCTTGAGGATTGTTGGTGCGTGGCAAATCGAAGCCCGAGGCGGTTTTGAAGTTCTTCTGGCAGTGCACGCAATAGCATTGTCCGGAGCCATCCCAGCGGTTGATGAAAATGCCATCGACGCGGTAGCGCGTCATGATCTCTTTCTTCACTTCGGTCATGAACTCGAAGTTGTAGGGACCGAATCCGCAAGTCACCCACATCTCCGGCGAAGCCCAGTGACGGCGCGGCTTTCCCTCGGCGTCGACCGCAATCCAATCCGGATGCGCGGCTTGCACGTCGTCATAAGTCGCATGCGGGTCGGTGCGGGCAATGACCGCCATGCCGAGCTTGCGGCATCCGGAAACCAAATCGCCGAATGGATCGCGGTCTCCGAGCCAGGCGCTGCGGTGATGAAACGGAATTTGCGTCGGATAGAAGGCTACGCACCCGCCGGCGCTCAGACAGGCAGCGTCAGAGCGCGTGCGCTTGAAATAATCAAGCCAGAAACCCAAGTCGTACTTGCCGGGATCGTCCTCCACCAACGTGAGTTGTGCCCAGCGCATGGGCTTGTCGATCCAGGAAGGGGCTGGGGGCAGAGCCGATGCGGTGGAAAGTTCAGCCGCTTGTGCCACTGCGGGAGCGTACGGCGCAAGCGCCAGGGCAGCCCCGGCTGCCATAGTGGTCTCAAGAAATTGTCTGCGGTTGTATCGCTGCGGCGGAGTCATGGCCGCCATCTTACTTGATGATAAGCGATCCGCAATTAGAGAAGTCTCTGCGAAGATGATGACGCGCGGCTGGCCGTCGCCTGTGCTAACTTACTTGTTTTCGCATTCAAGGACCCGGATGAAACTTCTTTCTGCTGCACTTGCCGCTTGCGTAGTCTTGTTTTCATCACTATCGACGAACGTCAACGGCGCCGCGCCGGATGCCGCCGGACAAGCCCCGCCCATCTTCGGCTTCCGCGATGCCGCCGCCGAACGCGCGATCGAATCGCGTTTTCTCGCCGTCCCGGACCCCAAACTCGCCGAGGAGCACTTGCGGGTTCTGACTCAGGCACCACATGTGGCAGGCACGCCCGAAGACAAAGCAACCGCTGACTACGTCGCGCAAAAATTCCGCGAAGCCGGGCTCGACACCGAGATAGTGGAATACAAAGTGTGGATGAATTATCCCCTGGAAATCAGCGTCGATGTCACCGCGCCTCCAGGGGTGACCATGCACGGCCCCAGGCCCGAGCACGTGGAAGGCGATCCCTACGACGATAACCCGCGGGTGGTGACGCCCTTTAACGGCATGTCGCCCTCCGGCGATGTGGAAGCCGAAGTTGTCTATGCGAATTACGGCACGCCCGATGATTTCAAAAAGCTGGAGCAAATGAAGATCGACGTTCGCGGCAAGATCGTGCTGGTGCGCTACGGCCAGAACTTTCGCGGAGTGAAAGTTTTCGTGGCGCAGGAACACGGCGCTGCAGGTGTGCTCATTTACTCCGATCCTTACGACGATGGCTGGCGGCGAGGCGACAAGTATCCACAGGGCCCCTGGCGTCCGGACAGCGGCGCGCAGCGCGGGTCGGTCGGCTATATGTTTGAGTTCCCCGGCGATCCCACTACGCCCGGGATTGCATCGGTTCCTTCGCTCCCGGATTCGCAACGCACGCCGCCGGAGCAATCCCTGCAACTGCCGAAAATTCCCTCCACTCCGCTGTCTTACGCGGATGCCTGGCCGATCCTCGAGCACCTCGGAGGCCCGGACTCTCCGCGGGAGTGGCAGGGCTCGCTGCCTTTCACTTATCACGTGGGCGCCGGCCCGGTGAAAGTGCATATGCACCTCAAGCAGGATTATCAGTACCGCACGATTTGGGATGTGATCGGACGCGTGCGCGGCAGCGAATCGCCCGACGAGACCGTGATCGCGGGCAATCACCGCGATGCGTGGGTGTATGGCGCGGTCGATCCCAACAGCGGCACAGCCGCGATGCTCGAGGCCGTACACGGCGTGGGGGAACTGCTGAAATCGGGATGGAAGCCCAAGCGAACCATCCTATTCGCCAGTTGGGATGGAGAAGAGGAAGGGCTCATCGGCTCAACCGAGTGGGCGGAACAGCATGCGGCGGAACTGGGGAATGCCGTCGCCTACTTCAACGTCGATTCCGCGGTTGCCGGACCGAAGTTTGAATCTTCCGCGGTACCCAGCCTCAAGAGTTTCGTGCGGGATGTAACGCGTACCGTACCTGCACCGACCGGCGGCACGGTCTATGACGCCTGGAGCAAAGCAACGCAGAATCCCGATCCCGCGAATCCCGATGATGTGAGCACGAGCGGATTTCGTCCTCCGGTAGTGAATGGCAAGGCAGAAGTGCCGGTCGGCGATCTGGGCAGCGGATCCGATTACACCGTCTTTCTGCAACACCTGGGCGTGCCTTCCGCCGACGTCAGCTCGACAGGCTCCTACGGCGTGTATCACTCAGTATTTGACAATTTCGCCTGGTTCAAAAAGTTCGCCGATCCTGATTTTCTTTATGAGCAAGAGATGGCGCGTGTCTTCGGCATGGAAACCATTCGCATGGCGGATGCCGACGTGCTTCCCTACGACTACGAGCAGTATGGGAAGGAGATCGTAGCCTACATCGATGCGGCCAAGAAAAAGGCGGACACAGTCTTCGGAGCTGACGCGCCGAATTTTTCAGCAGCCTCCGAGGCGGCGCGGCGTTTTGAGCAGGCAGGCGCGAAGACTTTGAGCCGCCAGCAGAAGCTGCCTCAGGATTCTGCCCAACTGAATCAGGCTTTGCGCAATGTGGAGGGCGCTCTGCTGATTCCGGAAGGCCTGCCCACCCGCCCGTGGTTTAAGCACGCGATTTATGCTCCGGGCCGCTATACCGGGTACGCCGCCGTGGTGATCCCGGGCGTAAATGAAGCTATCGACAAGCACGACCTGGCGAGGACGCAGGTGCAGATTGCGGCGCTGTCGGCGGCGCTGGAGCGGGCTGCGAAGGTGCTGGGGAGTTATCACTGAGTAGCGTAGAGTGGGCATTCCTGCCCGCGACGCCGTTAGAACGACTCCGGCCATTGCCGCGCGCCGTGGTAAATGGCGAGGATTACGATGCGGTCGAGATCGATCGCGTAGGCAGCGATGAAGGGTGTCTCCGAAATAATCAGTTCTCGGGTACCCTGAACCCGACCTGATCGGCCTGACATCGGGAACGCGTTGAGTTGTTGAATGGTGGCGACGATCCGCATCGCGATTCGGTCGGCAATTTCTTGGCTGTTCGAGAGAGCGATGTAGTCGCGGGCTTGGTCCAGTTGCAGGGTCGCCTGCTCGGTCCATTCGATGGTTGACTCGGCCCTCCTCGGACTCATTGGCCTGGCAATCGTCCGGCACGCCCCGACCGCTTAAGCCGCTTTACGACATCGGCGTGGCTCACCACGCGGCCCTTCCGCATCTGTGCGAGGCCCTTGCTAATCAGCGCGTCCTGGTAGGCGTGCAGCTCGATGTAGTTGGTGATTGCCTCATTGATGAGATAGCTGCGGGAGCGGTCCTGCGCGGCCGCCAGCGAGTCAAGCGTATCGATCTTTTCTGCGACGGCGCGGAAACTGATGGTCTTTTCGGAAGCGGCCATAGTGCAAGAAGAATAACATGTATTATTAGGTAATACAAAAAGGCTCTTCTGCGGAGAAAGTTGATTCTTAGGCAGTGCCCACGTGGCGGCGGACGCCTTCGTCCGCGTGCGGAGCCAAGCTGTAGGAATCAGGCGAGCTAAAGCTCGTACCCCGGTCGAAGACGTCCGGGCTACATGTTTCGAGTCTGGGGCTAGGTGATCTACTTCAGCGAAACCAGCTTCTCCACCAGTTCCGAATAATCCTTCTTTTCCAGCCCATGCACCTGTTTGTTGTACTCATCGACCTTGGACGAATAATTCATCGAGCAGAATTTCGGGCCGCACATGGAGCAGAAGGCCGCTTCTTTGTAGTAGTCGTCGGGGAGGGTTTCATCGTGCATCGAGCGGGCGGTTTCGGGGTCGAGCGAGAGGGCGAACTGCTTCTCCCAGTCGAATTTGTAGCGGGCGTAGCTGAGGGCGTCGTCGCGGTCTTGCACTCCGGGGCGGTGGCGCGCGACATCGGCCGCGTGGGCGGCGATCTTGTAGGCGATGATTCCGTCCTTCACGTCTTTTTCGTTCGGCAGCCCTAAATGCTCTTTAGGCGTGACATAGCAGAGCATGGCCGCGCCATGCCAGCCGATCATGGCCGCCCCGATGGCGGACGTGATGTGGTCATAGCCCGGAGCGATATCGGTTACCAGCGGCCCGAGCGTGTAGAACGGAGCCTCGTAGCAAAGCTCCTTTTCCTTGTCGACCTGCTCTTTGATTTTGTCGAGCGGGACGTGACCGGGGCCCTCGATCATCACCTGAACGTCGTATTGCCACGCTTTCTTCGTCAGCTCGCCTAAAGTTTTCAGCTCGGCGAACTGTGCTTCGTCGCTGGCGTCGGCGATGCAGCCGGGGCGCAAGCCATCGCCGAGCGAAAAGCTCACGTCGTGCTTGGCGAAAATCTTACAAATGTCATCGAAACACTCGTATAAAAAATTCTGTTTGTGGTGGTAGGCCATCCACTGCGCGAGAATCGCGCCGCCACGGCTTACGATGCCGGTGATGCGCTTCGAAACCATCGGCAGATACTGAATCAGCACGCCGGCGTGAATAGTCATGTAATCCACGCCCTGTTCGGCCTGCTCTTCGATGACTTCGAGCATGAGGGCGGCATTGAGGTCTTCGATCCGCTTTACCCGCGAAATCGCCTCGTAGATCGGAACCGTCCCGATTGGCACAGGCGAATGCCGCAAAATGGCTTCGCGAATTTCGTGAATCTCACCACCGGTGGACAGGTCCATCACTGTATCGGCGCCGTAGTGCACCGCCGTGTGCAGCTTATTCAACTCGTCCCCGATGTTGGAGGTGACCGCCGAGTTGCCGATGTTGGCGTTGATCTTGCACAACGACTCCACGCCAATGCACATCGGTTCGAGTTCCGGATGATGGATGTTTGCCGGAATAATCATCCGCCCGCGGGCCACTTCGTCGCGCACCAATTCTGGCGCTACCTTTTCGCGGTGGGCAACATAAGCCATTTCTGCCGTGATCAGGCCCTGGCGGGCGTAATGCATCTGGGAGAAATTGCCGTCCGTGTTCTGGGTCTTACGCTGCGCGATCCATTCGCTGCGCGGTTTAGGGACGCTCTGTCCATTGCTGCCGTTGCTCGGAGTGCCGTTTGCGGGAGCCATGACCTGCACCAACCTTACCGGGAGTTTGTGAAGGTCGATTATACGCCGTGCGTCACCGTCCAAAGAATCTGGTCGCATGTAGAGACGTAGCTCCGCCACGAGTAAAACTCGCGCCCTTCCCCATTCGCTTGACTTGGAGTTTTTCCGCAACCTCTCCAAGCCGTGCACTTCCCGCCAGATCGCTCGGAATAATGCAGGCTGGACGGCAGACAGGCCGAATGCCCTTATGAAGGCAGCAGCCTTTGTGCTGTATCATCTGCCGTAGTAATCTGATAACGACAGTGCTGGTTCTCTTTTTCCTTCCAGCCTCTGCTAGTTTGCCGACCTCAACGTCGTGCCTTTGGAACTGATTCCAGGCAAGCCGTAGAAATTCTAATGAACCCGGGAGGTTCAAGGATTTGAACGTTTCGACGAGCCATCTTGTTTCGCCGCACGGCGGAGAGCTTGTAAACCTGATCGCCGCCCCCGAACAAACCCGCGAATTGAGGGCGCACTCGCGCGAGTGGCCCTCGTGGGATCTGACCCCGCGCCAGCTCTGCGATTTGGAGCTGCTGATGAGCGGTGGATTCTCCCCGCTGCGCGGGTTCATGACCCGCGCCGACTACGATGGCGTCTGTAGCAGCATGCGGTTGGCCAGCGGCGTCCTGTGGCCCATGCCCGTTACGCTGGATGTCACGGAAGAATTTGCCAAGGGGCTTAAGCCGGGCAGCAGCAAGGTGGCGCTGCGCGACCCTGAAGGCGTGATGCTCGGCGTTTTGCACGTGGAAGAAGTCTGGCAGCCGAACCGCGAGTCCGAAGCCAAGACGGTGTTCAACACTACGAGCAAGGTTCATCCGGGAGTAAATTACCTGCTGGCCCAGTCTCATCCTTGGTATGTAGGAGGACGGGTGGAAGGCACGCAGGAGCCTTCGCACTACGACTTTCGCGGCTTGCGCCTAACTCCGGCGGAGTTGCGCGGGGAATTTGCCCGCCTGGGCTGGCGGCGGGCTGTTGCCTTCCAGACCCGCAATCCCATGCACCGCGCGCACGTCGAATTGACGTTCCGCGCGGCCAAGCAAGTTGAAGCCAACTTGCTGATTCATCCCTCAGTGGGCATGACCAAGCCTGGCGACGTCGATTACTTTACCCGCGTGCGCTGCTATCAGTTGCTGCTTTCGAAATTTCCTCCGGGAACAGTGAAGCTGTCTCTGCTGCCGCTGGCCATGCGCATGGGCGGACCACGCGAGGCGATTTGGCACGCGCTCATCCGCAAGAACCACGGCTGCACACATTTCATCGTGGGCCGCGACCACGCCGGTCCCGGCAACGACGCCGACGGCAAACCGTTCTATGGACCTTACGAGGCCCAGGAGCTGTTCAAGAAGCACGAGGCCGACATCGGCGTGACCATGGTCCCATTCAACATGATGGTCTACCTCGAGGATCAGGACCGCTACGTGCCGGACAGCGAGGTCCCCAAGGACTCGCGCGTACTCAATATTTCCGGAACCGATCTGCGCCGCCGCCTGAACGAAGGCGCCGAGATTCCCAGTTGGTTCACTTATCCGGAGGTCGTGCACGAACTGCGCCGCAGCTATCCGCCGCGCCACAAGCAGGGAGTGACGATTTTCTTCACCGGTCTTTCAGGCTCAGGCAAATCCACCATTGCAAATGCGCTGATGATTAAATTTCTCGAGACCGGTGGCCGCCCCGTCACCCTGCTCGACGGCGACCTGGTGCGCAAGCATCTCTCTTCGGAACTCGGCTTCTCCAAAGAGCATCGCGACATCAACATCCGCCGCATCGGTTATGTTGCTTCCGAGATCACGAAGAATGGCGGCATCGCCATTTGCGCGCCCATCGCGCCTTACGACGCGACTCGCAAACATGTGCGCGGCCTGATCGAACCGTTGGGAGGCTTTATCCTGGTGCATGTGGCCACGCCCATCGAAGTCTGCGAGCAGCGCGACCGCAAGGGACTTTATGCCAAAGCGCGGGCGGGAATTCTCAAAGAGTTCACCGGCATTTCCGATCCTTACGAAGATCCCAAAGATGCGGAGGTCGTCATCAACACTGCTGACCTCACTCCGGAAGAATCCGCGCAGGAAATCATTCTGCATCTGGAGCGCGAGGGATTCATCGGAATGAACGGCACCTCGGCGTAGCTTAGGGCGGCCAACGAGTAGCGCCGGCCTCCGGCCGGCTGTCGTGGCGGGCGTCCCGCCCGCCGCACGCGCCGCCGAGACGGCGGCGCTACGCTAGGCTTAGCGATTCCCCATGTTGATTGCAGTCAAAATCCTGGTCGGTTTCCTGGTAGGCATGCTCATCGGCATGACTGGAGTCGGGGGCGGCGTGCTTCTGCTTCCCGTCCTGATCTTCGGGCTGCGAGTGCCGCCAATTATTGCCGTCGGCTCGGACGCGCTCTTTAATTTCTGCACCAAAATCGGCTCCGGATGGCTGCACTTGCGCAGGGGGAACGTCCGCCGGAGAGTGGTGGCTGCGCTAGCCGTCGGCAGCCTGCCCGGCTCGGCGCTCGGCGTGGCTGTCCTGGCTCACCTCCGTAAAGTTCACGGGAGCGGAGTGAATGATTTCATCCGCTTCGCGATTGGAATTCTCCTGATCTGCATTCCCACTCTTCTATTCTTCCAGAGTCAGATCGAAGAGCACGTCGCACACCGTCCTCCCACGATGAGATCGTTTGTTGGCATGTCTGCAATCGGGTTGCTGGCAGGCTTTCTGGTCGGCATGACCTCGGTGGGCTCGGGCAGCATCATTATGATGTTGTTGCTCCTGTTGTACAGCTTTCCACCGAAAGTCATGATCGGAACCGATATCGTGCACGCGGTTTTGCTCACTGGCCTCACCAGCCTGCTGCATTTTCGCCTGGGCAACGTCGACTTTTCGCTGGTGGCCACGCTCCTGATCGGCTCGGTCCCCGGCGGACTATTGGGTTCTCATCTGAGCACGCGCGTTCCTGTACCCTGGCTGCGGCGCATTCTCTGCACCGTGCTCATGGCGACCGGCGCGCGCATGATCTGGGCCTGACGCCGGCTTGACATCATTCATGGCCGATCACTCACAAGCCGAGATTCTAGAGCGCATCGAATCCGCGATCTGGACGCTGCACGTGTCGTCTTCAGCCGTTTCACGGCGGGCGCGATCGAGGCTGAATACAAGGCCGGACACGACCCCGTCACCGAGGCCGACAAAGCCCTGGATGCCATACTCCGCCGCACATTGCTGCGCCCGGACGAGGGCTGGCTGTCGGAGGAAAGTGTGGACGACCTCACTCGGCTCGAGAAGAGCCGCGTATGGGTGGTCGATCCTCTCGATGGCACGCGCGAGTTTGTGGCCGGCATTCCCGAGTACTGCGTTTCGATCGCGATGGTGGAGCGGGGGCGTCCTATCGCTGGCGGAATCTGCAACCCGGCTACGGATGAAGTATTTCTCGGCTCGCTTGAGGCTGGACTTACCTATAACGGAAAGCCCGCCCGCAGCAGCCAGCGCAAGACACTGGAAGGCGCGGTGGTCATGGCCAGCCGCAGCGAGACGAAGCGTGGCGAGTGGAAGCAGTTCGAAAATGCGGCTTTCACGGTCAAGCCCATGGGCTCGGTCGCGTACAAGCTGGCGCTGGTTTCCGCAGGTCTCGCCGATGCGACTTTTACGCTGACGCCGAAAAACGAATGGGATGTCGCCGCCGGTGCAGCTCTGGTGGAAAGTGGCGGCGGATTCGTGCGCACTCTCGATGGCCAGCCGCTATGCTGCAACAATCGTTCTCCGCTGCTGACGGGCCTGCTGGCCGGCGGAGCGTTTCTGCAAAATGAGCTTTGCGCGCTGGTGAGCCCGGCGCACCGCTAACGTCGGAAGGTTCGTATCAGGGCACACCTTTACGGCGTGCCATCTCCGATTGCGAAAAGCCTGTTCCGCGCCGATGAGGCGCCATTCCCAGGCCCCAGCATCGCCGTGGCAGTTGCGCCCTATGGCGCGAGAGATCGGGGGTTGCCGGGCAACGACGGCACGGCTCAAGCCGATGCCTGATACGCACCGTTTGCTTGTGGTGCGGCGCTTTTCTTACATAATCACAGGGGGCAGAGGGAAGCACAGGGAATTCCCGGCGCTACTCTCCCACTGCCATTCTCCTCGGCCGGGTCCGGCGATTGGTTGAATCCATCGCGAATTCCGCGAGCAACTGGTCGAGAGCCTGACGATTCACTTCCACTCCCGCCGCATCCGACGAAAGCACATCGACGTTCCCGTTCGCCACAATCAGTTCGCAACGCAGCAACGGCCGGGCTGACGCGAGGATTCTTCTTCCGCTGGTTTCGACGTAGGTGCCCTTACAGCAGATCAGAGCCCGAGCTTCGCCATCCGGGCGTCCTCCCCAATACAAAAATTCCGCATCGCTCGTCCACGGACCGAGTGTCCAATCCTTGCCTGCCCCAAAGTACATGCAGTGCTCCTCGGCCGCGGTCTGGTAACGGTATCCCGTTACCAGTCCCCGTGAAGGTGATTGCCGGATACGAACTAGACTGCCTTCATAGGACGGCCTTTGCGCCATCGGGGCCAGCAGGGTGACGAACTCCGCTGGCAGTTCGGCGACCGTGCTGAAATGCAGCAAATTCAGAGGCTCTCTCCGGCCATAGACCGGAGACCACCAGCCTTGCCTGATCTCCTGCGACCAGCCATGCCCTTCGGCCGCCAGCACGCGCAGCCCTGAGCCTCCGCCAGATTCCACGAACATTCCGGTGGTGCCGCCAAAGCGCGAAAGTTCCGGACAGAGATGCCAAAAAAGACCGAGCCCATAAGCTCCCTCGCCGAGCGCCAAGTCTCGCACCAGCCAGAATTCCGAATTCAGCGAAAAGATCCAGCGGCGATGAACGACCGACGGTTCCACACCACTGAAGCCGCTATGGCTGCCCACAAAGAGATTAAAATGCTGTCCGCTCATCCAACCCTCGGCTCGTACCCTGCCCAGTTCCGCCCTCGCCAGCGCGGCCGCAGGTCGGCCGTGAGACACACTCTTCACCAGCAACGTATTGTGTACATTCGCGCCGCGAAGCCAGTCGGGTTCCGGTCCTTTGCGAGCGAACCGAAGACCGCCGGGATCGATCAGCAGCGCACGCCCGCCGCGGTTCAGCGAGATACCGAGTGCAAGAGCCTGGCCGTTCTCCGCAGGAATGATGTGGGGCGGACGGGCATCAATCACCAACTGCTGTACCTCCTCATCGCTCGCCATCAGGTATAAGCCCTCAGCTTGCAAGGCCGCGGGACCGGGCGCGGGCCTCCTGGCATGCAGGCGGTCGAACTCCGCTAATCCATCTTCACCCAAGAGCCAAAGAGTCTCTTCTTTCAACTCACAGGCCAGATATTTGAAATCGCCCCGCCCAAACAGCACGGCGCCGGTGGAGAGCGGGTCCAGAAGATGCTGCGGCTGATTGCGGCGAGCATCAAACACCCGTCCGCCGTCATCGCCGCCCAAACGCGGTGGCGCGCCCGCACGGCCGAGAAGGCCCAGAACGTCCAGCATCTTTTCCAGCGTGGTCTCGAAACCCGGGGGGACTGGGATTCCGTTGAGCGAGGCCAGCACGCAGGTATGCAGGAAGAAATCGATGGTGTGTACGTAATCGCAGGTGGACTGCTCAAAGCGCACGCCATTCGCTTCCGGTTGAGCAACATGTACCGCCTGCTGGTCCGCCTGTGCTACTACGATTTCCCATCCGCACTGCTTCCAGCGCTCCGCGGTTTCCAATTCGGGACAGAGGGTTCCGATAAAGAACAGCGCCACCCCCTCGGCCAGCAATCGCGATCCGGCAGGAGCGAGCGTCAGGCCATAGTATTCAAGGTAGCGGCCGTGGACGCTCAGCGCCCGCAACCATTCCTTGTGAAAGCCAGGCGGTAACTGCGGCGAGTCGGCCAGCAGGAAGAACATCCAAAGCCACGACAGGCTGCGGAAAGCGACTTCCCGGCTGCCGGCCCAGTTCACCCCCATCGGGTAGGGATTCTGCAAGCGCCACTGCCGCCACTGACAGAAGACTTCCGTGGCAAACTTTCCATTTCCCGTCAGGCGATAGGCTTTGGCCAGGGTTACAAGGTGCTGATGGCGATTCAGCTCCCAAACGATCCGGCGATCATAGGCTTCCGCGCCATCCAGCTGGTACAGCTTGAACCATGGCTTGCGCGGAACTTGCACGCCGTGCACCGGATCGCGGTGCCATTCGATTTCGGCCCCGCAAAAAACGCTTTCGTATCCCAGAAGATCGATACGATGCCGGCATATCCGCTCCGCGCACTCGACGATTTCGGCAGCTTGATTCGGCAACCGCCGCCGCAGCTGGGTACAAAGTGCGGCCACCTGCCGCGGGGAGAAGAAGAAACGGGCCTCCTGCCCCGCCTGCGCGGGCAGCAGTTTGGAATCGAATCCCAAGCCTAGCCGGTAACGCAACACATCCGCCCGCGCGGCCATTCGTGGCCGAAGCCAGCGGGTAAACTCTGCCCAGCGGGTGGAAACCATCAGCCTCCAGCGCTCCATCCACGCTGCACGCCTTAAGATCACTTCATCTCCTTCCCTGCTACGTGTGAAGATCTCGCGCGAGCGAATTGCTCTCGACCGCAAACTTGCAATCGGCTTTCCAAAGAAATTTAGGCGGGATTTATCGCCGAGAGGTTCTGCACGAGCACGGATATTTGGCACTGCTGAGACATCGCAGCCCTCACAAACGGAAGTCAGCCGCGTGGAGGCGTGACTTCCGTCGCGCCCTGAATGCCCAGCCAGCAGAGGGTTTCGGACGGTTGGGCTGCGATCTACCCAGAAGCAACTTCAGCGGCGCTGTGACAAAATCTCCGATACGACTCGGATTTGCCGACGCCCGAGTGAATAGAAGGCGGATAGACCTTGAGTTCTATGATGAGAAGAAGTGCTTGTTGAGCGGTTCCGTTCTAGGAACGCAGTGCTGCTTCGGGCCATTTCATGATTCGGCCGGTTCTTTCTTCCGCTTTCCCGCTTTTGGAGAATCGGCCTCGGCTTCTACTTCTTCGGATTCGCGCAGCTTGTCCGCGAGAGTGGAGAGCGCCTTCAGCGCCTCCATCAGATCGCCCCTCTCCCCGTCCGACAACGGGGGTCCCGCGACGCCAACCGTTTCGGCTCCGGCCAGATCGAAGTCGTTGGCGACCGTATCTACCATCCGCGCATTGATCTGCTTCTGCTGATCCACAAAAGCCCCCACCAGACAGTGCTCGCAGATCAGGTTCACAACTCGCGGAATACCTCGCGAGTAGCGGTGGATGGCTGCCAATGCCTCCGGCTGAAAAATAGGTTCCCCACTCCCCCCCGCGATGCGCAGGCGCTCAGCGACGTAACTATAAGTCTCCTCTTTGGTGAGCGGGTAAGTTCTGGCTTTCAGGGCGAGCCGCTGCTGTAACTGCCGCAGATTGGGTTGCCGGAGCTTCTGGTCCAGCTCCGGCTGGCCGACCAGCACGACTTGTAGCAGCTTCTCCGTAAAGGTCTCCAGATTGGTCATCAGCCGGATCTCCTCCAGCATTTCGTCGGAGAGATTCTGGGCTTCGTCGACGATCAGCACCGCCGTCTCGCCGGCGCGATGGCGGTCCATGAGCCAGCCATAGAGCTGCCGCAGCGCCTGGCTTTTGCCCGCCGCCGGACCAGCCCCCGTGATTCCGAAGTCGGTCATCATGTAATCCAGAAACTGGGTCACATCCAGACGAGGATTGAAAACGAATGCCGTAGCCACGTGCTGCCGCCGCAACCACTCCATCAGCTTGTTGATCAGCGTGGTCTTGCCGGTTCCCACTTCCCCGGTCAGCGACACGAACCCCTTGCGGCTCTGGATGCCGAAAGTCAGACAGGCCAGCGCCTCCTCGGTATGCCGCGTCAGAAATAGGTAACGCGGGTCCGGATTCATATTGAACGGGTTCGCCCTGAGCCCGAAGAATTGCTTGTACATGAAACGCTCGCCCTCGCCGGCCTTGTGCACACCGGTTATCAGTCTTGCATGTTATCTGGATGCCAAGTCGGCCGCGACTGGATTAGCTATGCGGCGTGAAGCCTTCCGCACAGCCCGTTTCGTTACCTCGCGGCGCTCTCGACCATAGTGCGCGGTTTAATTGTGCATCGTATAACCGAAAATCAACAACACAAAAGCAGACGCTGCTCAGTTTACCGGTGCCTGCCCCGACCACTACCCGCAGGCGCCGTTTCCAGAGTACTCCGCTCTCGCACCATGACCAAAGTGACACGGGTAACTTCCGGCGGTACTCGATATGCAGTAACCTTAGTGTAGTTCACTTCAAAACAGAAACTTACTTGCAGCCGGAGCTCTTGTTGAGCAGTGTCCGGTTGGTCTGGGTGCGGCCTGGTGAGGCAGCACGTGGGAGATTATGCATGAAGCGTTCTTCAGTTTTCGGTCTACTCGTGGCTCTGGGCCTGATCGTCGCGTTGTTCGCCGGGTGTTCCCGCGATCCGAATGTCCGCAAGCAAAAACTCATGGCGAGCGGCCATGCCTTCTTCGAGAAGGGCAGGTATCGTGAGGCAGCCATTCAGTTCGCCAATGCCGCCGACCTCGATCCCCGCTATGCCGAGGCCCACTATCAACTGGCGCGCACCGATCTCAAAACCCAGCAATGGAGCCGCGCGTTCCAGGAGCTGAGCCGCACCATCGAACTCCAGCCCGATCACTATCCGGCTCATATCGACATCGCCAATCTTCTGGTGGCGGGAGGTCACCTGAAGTTAGCGCAGGACCACGTAGATCTGCTGCTCGCGAAGCGCCCAGATGATCCGCTGGTGCACTTGGCGGCGGCGAACCTGCTTAGCGCCCGGCAAGACTTCATCGGTGCAATCCAGGAGAATCAGAAGGCAATCGCGCTCGCACCCAATCGCGCAGATTCCTACCTAAGCCTGGCCGAGCTTCAGGGCAGGACTAAGCAACCGGAGGCCGCTGAAGCCAATTTCCGGAAGGCGATCGAACTGGATCCAAGATCGGCCAGCGCACAGCTGGCGCTGGGCGGCTACTACCTGTCGCTCAATCGCATTGCGGATGCCGAGCAGCAGTTCCGTCAAGCCATGGTAACGGCTCCGCAGGATCCCGAGCCGCGCCGGTCGCTCGCCCGGCTGTATCTGTCCCAAGGAAAGAAGGACCAGGCAGAAGAATTCCTCAAGAGGTCGAAGGACGATTTCCCGGATGATTCCACCGGCTACCGGATGCTGGGGGATTTCTATATCTCCGTGGGAGAAACGGACAAAGCCATTGCCGAGTATGCTTCGCTTTATCAGGCCCATCCGCTCGACTTGCAAGTCAAGAAGAACTACGTTCAACTCCTTATCATCAAGAATCGTCTGGATGAGGCACGCAAGCTGGATGACGAAATTCTGAAGTCCTTACCGTATGACCCTGAGGGCTTGGTCTATCGCGGCCAATTACAGCTTCGCGATGGGCACCCTGACCAGGCAATCGAGACCCTGCAGACCGCCATCAAGAGTGATCCCGATAACGGCATCGCCCACTTCAATCTGGGAGTTGCCTTTGATCAGCAAGGCAATCTGCAGCGCGCCCAGGGCGAGTGGCAGCAGGCGGCGCGCCTGCGCCCTGACTCACCCGATCCTCAGCGCTCGCTAGCCTCTTTGGCGCTGCGCAAGGACGATATGTCGATGTTGCAGCAGGCCGCCGACGAACTGGTCCGCATTCAGCCCACCTCACCCCAGGGCTATGTGCTGCGCGCGGTTTCCTTCATCCGGCGCGGACAAGTACCCAAAGCCGAGGAAGATATTCACAAGGCGATCGAGGTGGCGCCCGCCAATTCCGCAGGTTTCACCGTGCTGGGCAACTTGAGGCTGTTTCAGAAGCGCTACGACGAGGCGGTCACAGCCTATCGGCTAGCGCTGGACCGCGATCCCGGCTCGGCCGAAGCCCTCAATGGCTTGATGAACACTGATCTGGCACAAAAGCAGGCGGATAAGGCAATCGCCGACGTCAATGCGCAGATTGCCAAGGTTCCCGCCAGCAGCGCCTTCTATGACCTGCTGGGCACGGTCCTGTTCAACAACAAGAAAGACCTCGCCGGCGCCGAGGCTGCCTTTACTAAGGCCGCGGAACTCGATAAGAACAATTCTGACGCGTTGATTAAGCTCGGCCAGGTACAGGTGGCGAAAGGTTCCGTGTCCACGGCGATCGCTACCTATGAAAACTCGGTAAAGGACCACCCGCGCCAGATCACTTTCTTCATTCTGCTGGGTCAACTGTATGACGTGCAGCGCGACTGGCCCAGAGCCAAAGGGGCGTATCAGAAGGCGCTCGAGATCGACTCCACCAACGCCCTGGCTTCCAACAATCTCGCCTACCTGATCCTCCAGACCGGAGGCGACGTGGACGAAGCGGTATCCCTGGCGCAAACCGCCCGCCGCGGCAACCCGGACTCCCCCAATGCCGCCGACACTCTGGCCTATGCCTTCTATCAAAAGGGCTACTATCAGCAGTCTGCCGATCTATTCCAGGAAGCGTTGCGGCTGGCGGCGAAGGCCAATCGGCCCGACAACCCGAACATCCACTATCACCTGGGACTGGCTTACCAGAAGCTGGGCGACGCCACCCTTGCGCGGAAAGAATTGGAGCGGGTGCTGCAGATCAATCCCAACTACAGCGGCGCGGAAGACGTGAAGAAGGCTCTGGCGAGCTTGCGTTCGTAGCCATTGCCGCTGAGTCCAGGCAAAAGAAAACCCTGCCGTTTATCACGGCAGGGTCCGCCAGTAGCGGTTAAGTGAATGAGTTCGATTAGGCCTTCATCTTGCGCCGAATCATGCCGACCAGGCCGACCAGCCCGGCGCCCAGCATGCTCAGTTCGCCCGGCTCCGGAACCGTGAGGTTCAGATCGCCAACGCCGGTGTTCCCGGTGTAGATGGCGTAGAAGCCACTGTAGTAGCCGGTATCGATCGAGTAGGTCAACAAACCACTGGCTTGCTGGCCGTTTGCCATCGTGCCGTTGACGTGACCGGTGTAGGTGTAGACAACGTCGCCATTCGGCTCAAGCACGGGAGTCCAATTCCCGCCCTGATCGAAGGTGCCGGTAAAAACCGTGCCCTGCGGAAGAGCATCGCTGCCCCAGCTGGTGATGGTGACGCTTCCACCCGGGAAAATCCACCCACCCGCGCCTATGTTGGTGGTCGGTCCCAGAAGGCCGGTGCTGAACGCCACGGTTCCCAGGTTGCCGGTAGCTCCAGGTGCGGAGGTAATCGTATCGCCGTAAAGAACCAGGCCGTAGTCATCGCCTGTCATAGTACCGCCAGTGAAAGTGAAATCGTCGGCAAAGGCTGCCATCGGCAGAACCAGTGCCAGCGCAACGAGTAGAATCATTTGTTTCTTCATAATCTTAACCGCCCTCCTAGATTTGGTTATCTGTCGCCTAACCTCGAGGGGAGTTGTTCGAGATTATTGCTATCGTAAGGACCATTGGTCCCTACGTACCCTTACATAAGCAGCTCTTGTACCAAAGTGACACTTCGCTTAACCCTTTCGTTTTTGTGTACATACGCTACTGTCCCAACTTCCGCGCCAGCAATTGTGAAAAACCATGCGCACACCGTGGGGAAACTAGTTCCAACCTGACAAAATCTGTCACTGATTACAAAAAACGGCGCACGGCTGCATTCGTTGATTGAGGTCATTGTTAAGAGAAAATCCACTGTTAAATCTGTTGCAGAAGACGCAGCCGTCACTCCGTCGTCCCCGAGGTGGGTACGACTTCAGTGCGCCGGCGTGAAGAACGATTCGGGGGCAATCCGGCTTCGCGGATCTTGTAGAGCAGCGCGCGGTAGCTGATGCTCAACGCTCGCGCCGCTTGCTTGCGATTCCAGTGATGGTTCTGCAAGAACTTTCAGAATGACCTTGCGCTCGAGATCGCGCACGGCCTGGCGAGTGAATTTCTTCAGCGAAATCGGCCCGTCGAAATTCAAGTCGGGATTGAAATATTCCGGCTCGCGCGTGACCAGGTTGCTGGTGATCACTTCTTCGTTGCCCAGGATCACGTAGCGCTTGACCAGATTTTCCAGTTCGCGAATATTGCCTGGCCAGTGATATTTCTGCAGCACAGTCATCAGTTCGGAGGAAAGCGGCGTCGCGCGGCAGTTGTATTTCCGGTTGTAGTATTCGAGAAAATAGGCGACCAGATCTTCCATGTCGGCGCGCCGGTCGCGCAACGGCGGAAGCTGCAAATTCACAACGTTTATGCGGTAATAAAGGTCCTGGCGAAAAGTTCCGCTTTCGATTTCGACGTCGAGCTAGCCGTTCGTCGCGCACACGATGCGCACTTCCACTTTCTTATCTTCCTGCGCGCCGATGCGGCAGAATTGTCCGTCCTGCAGTAACTGCAATAATTTCGATTGCAGCGTCTGATCCAGTTCCGAAATCTCATCCAGGAAAAGCGTTCCGCGATGCGCCATTTCGACGCGGCCGGGCTTAGAGCCATAGGCTCCGGTGAACGCGCCTTTCTCATATCCAAAGAGTTCGCTCTCGAGCAGCGTGCCCGGGATGGCCGGACAATTCACCTTTACGTACGGACCGCGTCTTCCAAGGCGACAGGCCATGGATCATGCGCGCGATGATGTCCTTGCCGGTGCCACTCTCGCCCTGGATCAACACCGGGACGTTGGCGCTGGCGACCTTGATCAGGCGCTCCCGCAGGAACGCATCGCTTCGGAGCGGCCGAAGACGACGGCATCGGGCGGAATCTCACCCAGTGACTGCACTAGCGAATTTACCGGACTGGCATTTATAGGCATTTCGGGTTCCCACTCCTGTCCACCAGTGTCCAGATCTGCACCCTGAGCGCCAAACTACTGCCCCCGCAGTCATGTCCCCTAAATCGGACCTAACCCACTGCCTATCAACTGATTACCAATGTTTTGGGCGGACCATAGTCGATCAGAAGCAATACAGAAGGGCCGCCAAATTCCGGCCCTGGAGGAGGGAAAACATTTTCACACCAGGGAAGCAACCTTCCGTTGGTGGACGTTTCCGTTCACACCGTCGCTGCGCCAGTGGGCGGTAGAATTTCAGGCCCACCAGATGGTAACCTTCCGCGTACGTGATGCGGACGGTGCGAGCGCGCAGAATCCGCGAAGTCTTGGGCCGGCCGAAGGTCGCGGGCGAGGGCGCACTGGGAATCTCCAGCAAAACCCGCGCCAGTAGCGGCAAGGGGCGCCGAACGACCACCAGCGCACCGCCGGCGGAAATATTCATCGCGGTGGCAAACTCGAGAAAATCCTTGCCGTTTTCGTCACGGGTGCGAACGAAGACAGGAATGGCCAGCGGCAGGCGAGGCCACTTGCGACGATCGTTTCGCGGCATTGGTTCTGACTGCCCCTTTCATACGGCTGTATCTCACTTTCCTGCGCACCTTGGTGGCCAAACACCGATTCCCCCGCGATTCCGGTCAAAAACCCGATCTGACCACCCATGGCCGAGCAAAACCGCTTCCGCCTCACAATTCATTTATCGTATTCGCCTTATCTACGCCCGATAGCGCGACTCTCTCATGAATTCACGCCTTAGAGGTTGCAAGCTTTTGCTCTCGAGTGACAATTTCCTTTCCCTTTCCCGTTTGACAAAGAAGAAAACTATGTCATACTTTATTGACGCTCCCCTTGAGTGGCGTGTGGTAGTCTCCTCCCCGAATGGTTCGAACCCCCTTTTCAACCTATGGCCGCACCGATCGAGAACCCGTGTGTTTCGCAGCCCAGCGAGTCAGGACTGCCGCGCCCGGGGCAGCCATCGTCTCCGCCGGAGAGGCTTCGGCCGGCGAGTCCAATCCGCAGATGATTCAGGAGTTCAACCAGCTGCGCGAGCGTTTCCCCCGCACCACCAATGCTCTGGCCTCGGCGGCCCACGATCTCAAGACGCCGCTGTCAATTCTGAATGGATACGTCGAAGTGTTGCAGAGCGAGAAGCTGGGTGCACTGAATCCGCGGCAGCACGAAGTGTTGCGCGACATGCGCTCCAGCGGCCAGCGGCTGCAACACTTCATTCAGGATTTCCTCACCTACAGCGTCCTCGAAACCGGCGAACTGAAATTGCACTACGAGACTGGCGACATAAACGGCTGCCTGGCGGAAGTTTGCCGCCTGTGGTCGCCGCGATTTCAGGAAAGCGGCATAGCGCTATACTTTCTGCCTCACGAGAAAGCTGACGACGTTCGCTTTCGATGCCGCCAAGGTGGAGCGCGTGATTTCGAACCTTCTGGAGAACGCCTCGAAGTTCACGCCCACCGGCGGCACGGTCTGGCTTGCACGCCGAGCCCTACATGTGGGAGCGCCGCAGCTCCAGCCAGCCGGGGGTCGCCGGAGAGCGCCGTCGCCGCAATCTGTCGGTTGCCAATGCCGTGAAGCTGAGCGTGGCGGATACCGGTCCGGGAATTCCGGTCGAATACCACATTGAAGTGTTTGACGATTTCTTCCGCTTGCCCGCACCGAAAAACAAACGGACGGCATGGGCCTGGGCCTGGCCATTGCGCGCCGCCTGGTCAACGCCATGGGCGGCAAAATCTGGGTCGAAAGCGAACCGGGCACGGGCTGTAAATTTTCTTTTCTGATTCCGCTCAAGCCCAGCCCGCCAGCAAAGGAACAAGCAAATGAGTAAGAAGGCCAAAATCCTGCTGGTGGACGACGAACCGGGAATGCTGCGCTACATCCAGACCTTGCTCGAAGTCGACAATTACAAAGTCGAAACCGCCAGCACCGGCGAAGAGGCGCTGGAGCGCGTGCAAAAGGGCTTGCAGCCCGACCTGGTGCTGCTCGACCTGCTGATGCCCGGGATCGACGGCCTGCAAACCCTGGAACAACTCCGCCAGACTCCGGCCGGGCATGAAAGTCGTGATGCTCTCTTGCGTCAGCCGACACCCGCAAAGTCGTGCAGGCGATTCGCCTCGGCGCGCACGACTATCTGACCAAGCCCTTCCAGAAAGCGGAACTCGACGCCGTCATCGATCAGTGCCTGGGCACCAATCAGAAGAACTACCCCGGAGAAGTCGAAGAACTGGCCGACGACGTGTTCTTTGTCGCCGCCAGCGCCAATTGCGCAAGCTTCGCTCGCAGGCCGCGCTGGTGGCCAACGTCGATATTCCGGTGCTGATGCTGGGCGAGAGCGGCACCGGCAAGGAAGTGATGGCGCGCCTGATACACAAGCTCTCACCGCGTGCGCACCGCACATTCCTCAAAGTAAACTGCGCCGCCGTTCCCGGCGATCTGCTGGAAAGCGAGTTGTTCGGCTACGAAGCCGGAGCATTTACCGGAGCCACTCACCCCAAGCCCGGCAAGTTCGAGTTGTGCAACAAGGGCACGATTCTGCTCGACGAAATTGGCGAGATGCCGGCGCTGTTGCAGGCCAAGCTGCTGCACGTTTTGCAGGACCAGACAGTTCTCGCGTCTGGGCGGCCGCGCGTAATCAAGGTGGACGTGCGCATTCTGGCGGCGACCAATATCAACATTCCCGAAGCGTTGGCCAACAAGCGGCTGCGCGAGGATCTTTACTACCGGCTGAACGCATTCACCCTGTATGTGCCGCCGCTGCGCGAGCGCAAGGAAGAAATGCCGATTCTGCTGAAGCACTTCATGTCGCACATGGCGGAGCGCTACGCCCGTCCGCCGCTGCCGCTTTCGCCGACGCTGTTGCAAGCCTGTCTGGACTATTCACTGGCCCGGCAATCTGCGCGAGCTGAACAATTTCGTAAAACGCTATTTGGTACTGGGCGACGAGAAGTTGGCCATACACGAACTGCCCAAGGGCGACGGCGGAGGCGGTTTGAATTCGACCCGGCCCGCAGTCCAGCGACCTCCAAGGGCGGTCTGAAGTCGCTCGCACGCAACGCCAAAGACGAAGCCGAAGCCGAAGCCATCGCCAAAGCTCTCGACGAAACCAACTGGAACCGCAAGCAAGCAGCGGCTTTGCTGAAGATCAGCTACAAGGCTCTGCTCTACAAGATTCGCCAGTACGGCATCGCGGAAACCAAAAGCCACAAGCTCTCCGCGGGCGCCTAGCGCGGCCAGTATCGGTAGTTTGGAAACCACTTAGTACTTTCCACATATTCCGTGCCCTCAGAGCGAATGGTATGATCTTGGTCTTCCCTCTGAATTCACTTGCCTTGTGTCGGCAGTCTAGCATAATACTGCTGATTTGTTTCGAGGTGTAACGATGCTTCCTCAAAAGGGACTCATTCCGGCTCACATTTCGGCTGTTGATCTTACTGGCCCTCACCTTGCCGTGCTCCGCGGCGGTAGACTGGCCTCCCATCACGCCCGAAGAACAAGCCCTCAAAGATGTCCCCCAGCAGCCGGGCGCGCCTGCAGTCATCCTCTATCGCGAGCAAATCGAAGACGACGATCAGCAGCACGACGCCTTCATTTATGAGCGCATCAAGATTCTCACCGAGGCAGGCCGGCGTTACGCCAATATCGTGCTCCCCTACCGCCGCGAGTATGTGACCCTCGGCAACCTCACCGGCCGCACCGTGCACGCCGATGGTACGGTCATCCCCTTTGACGGCCAGTCATTTGACAAGATGATCCAAAAGAAGCCACGGCATCCGCGTTCGTGCCAAGTCGTTCACTCTGCCGGATGCCCAGGTCGGTAGCATTCTCGAGTATCGCTACACCGTGCGCTTTGAAGCCGACCGTGCCTTTTCCCCCCAGTGGCTGGTACAGCTGGACTTGTTCCAGAAAAAGGCAGTGTTCAAGTTCACTCCTACTCAAAGGTTCCTGGTGTTCTCTCACGACCGGGTGGGCAAAGGGGTGGCCTGGACTACCTACCTGCCGAAGCAGTACCAGCCTCAAGAGCGCGATTCGGCGACCTCCCACTGGATCGAGTTGGACGCGGAAAACATTCCTCCCTTTGTCGAAGAACCTCACATGCCTCCGCTGAGCACATTGCAATGGCGAGTTCGATTCCTATTACCGCCTGGGGAGAAAA
>CAVTLU010000029.1:0-85598 GCA_963735545.1 uncultured Acidobacteriaceae bacterium | reverse complement strand
CGTAGTAGCCTTTGCGCGTGCGAACGGTGAGATTCTTTCGATCCGTCTCCACGTTAATTTTCCGGTACTGCCCATTTGCGAGTGGATTGGTGGGCGAGTACGCGATGAAGTATTGGCTCCGCAACTCGGCGCCGATGTCCACGAACGATTGCTCGAGATCATCAACGCGGTACGGGAAGAAAACGCGGCCTCCGCTTTGCACGGCGAACTGCTGAAGGACTTTGTCGCCAGGATCCAGATGCAGTTTCCGCTGGAGTGCCTCATCGTTTCCATCAGACTGCGCTTTCTTCGAACCGTCTCTTTCGGAAATCGAAATCCAGTCTGTATTCGTACTGATGGCATAGATGGACGCTTCGGCGCGAATCGCCGCTTCGATGGCTTCGCTCAAAGCGCGGTCGCTAAGGTTATCGTCGCCGTCGCTGATCACCACCAGCAACGCGCTGCACTTCCGGATTTCCCGTTTGCGGCAGCGGCGGGTTCGACAATTTCTCCGTGGCTTTACATCGGGATGTCCAGGCCGGGATCAGCTTGGTATCGGCATCAAGGGCCACATAGACCCACTGGTCGCCAAACTCAGCGGGATCGCCTTGTTTGACGTGACGGGCCTTCTTGCCTACGTAGGTCCAGATTTCATCGCATTGCAGGCGACGGCAAGGGAGTTGGCGCATACGCTCATTGAGCAGCGCGGAGCAATGTTCCCCGGTTCTCAGCAGCAGAGAGTTGATTGTGTTGCGGTCAACATCGGTCATGCGGCTAATCGACCGAATGCTGTTGCCTTCGACTAGGCCAGAAATTACAGCCAGTTTCTTCTCAGCAGAGAGTGTGTACATTTTGGGCCTTGACCTTTCGGTTAAGGCAAGCCAAAATGTGTCTTGAGAGATCGGCATTTCGGCTTGCCGGATTGTCGGTTTTAAGGGCCTTTAGAGATTCCAGTCTCTAGAGGCTCTTGCTATTTGCGTTTGTCATTGGTGGGGGCGGCATCCTGCCTACTCCTTTCCTGTTATCGCTTCAGTGACACAACCCTCTCTCGATTCCGTGTGACCGCCCGGAACTTATGAGGATGAGTTAAAACAGCGGACTCGATTGCGCCGCGAGTCACTTTCTTTCCAAGCTGCTCTAACACATGTTGCAGCTCATAAAGCTGAATCTCACCCGTATGCTCTAATATGGCGAGCATAGCCTCCCAGAGAGTTAAATCCTTCGCTTCGATCACGTATGTATCGAACGAATCGTGCTCATCATCGCCACTCACCCCGATATTCTTAAGGCGGTCTGGTATCAATGAAGCAGTACGGCGCAAGCGAGCAGCTTTTTCTTTCTTTTCCGCCTCAAGGTCAAGGAATCGGAGATGTTCTCTCCTAATCTTGTCCTGTTCGGAATCAATTGCGTTTAGCCTGTCGAAATCGGCCTTGGCTTGCTGCGACAAAGCCTTTGCGATTTGAGCGGTCCTAATCACACGATCATTAGAGCAGAGTGACGATAGACTGTCAATATGTTTTCTATCGTCACTCCGACGTGCTTGGGTTTGCATTGTGGTTTCTCCTTTGTAGGTAGGAACTTAAGATTTACCAGCCATGCGGCGTTCCTGATTCATCTCGCTCTCGCGTAGGTATTCATGCGGGCCGTAATTGAGAAAGCGCGGGTTAAGGGCGGCAAAGGCGTTTAGCCAGATTGTCACCGCTGCAATGAATGCGAGCAGGTACCATCTTTCCAACGACGGCGACAGGAAGCGGAGCACCATAAATCCCATAATGATGGCGAAGGCGTTAAAGATCATGGGATTCTTTATCGCCTCTAGCCAGCGGCTTGGCCGTTCGGGAATGATGGGAGCGGTCATCGGGGAGAGACCCGGAATTATAGCCCCAGCCTTCCGCGTGACGCTGGAAATCAAATTCAGCCACTACCTTGGACCTCGCAACGCTGGCTTTAGCCCCTGAGGTTTTGTCCAGGAGACATTAAGGAGAAAGGGAAAGCCTCTACGCTACCTCAGCCTCCACCACGCTGAACGGCCCCTTCGTCGGTACGATCCTCGTCATGCGAAAGCCCGCGCGGGAGAGCAAATGCGCCCACTCTTGCTCGGACCGCTCCCTCCCGCCGGGGAAGAACAACATCTCGAGATCAATCACCTTTGAGGGATGCGGCTGATTCCCGGGCGGCACCACGAACTCCACCAGAACCAGCTTGGCGTGCGGTTTTTCTTCCATCGCCCGCCGACAATGCCCCAGAATCACCAGCGCCCGCTGATCGTCCCAATCGTGAATGATGGACTTCATTAGGTAGCAATCTCCGCCTTCGGGCACGGACTGGAAGAAATCCCCCGCCGCCGGGCGGCAGCGTCCGTCGAGCGCGAGTTGGCAAATCCTGTGCTCTCCGCCTTTGACCACGTCTTCCAGGTCAAACAAAATGCCCTTCAACTGCGGATGCTTGCGCAGAATCTCGCAGATCAGAAAGCCGTGCCCGCCGGCCACATCGACGACCGTGGCGAAGGGAGAGAAATCGTACGCCTCGAGCACCGGGCCTGCCGCCATGGCACTCATATTGGTCATCGCGATGTGGAATCGTTCGTTCTCCACCGCGTCGCTAGGGAAATATTCGAAAGCCGGTTTGCCGGTCACGTACTCGATAGTGGGCTGGCTGGTTCGCACCGAGTGCAGAAGGTCCTTCGCAATATGAAAATGAAAAGGATCGGCAATCCACACGATCAGATCACGAAATGAATTGGGCACATCCGAGCGCAGCAGCTCAGCCGCCGGAGTCAGCGTGAAATGCCGGGCCTCGGTCTCCGCGAAAATGCCCACCATGGCCAGAACCCGCAGCGTGCGATAGAGAACATCTTCGTTTGTATGTGTCTTCTTAGCCAACTCCGCTACCGGCACCGGCCCCTCCCGCAGCAAATCGGCAATCTTCAGCTCCGCCGCCACCCACAGCGCGGACGAAAGCACGTATCCGGTCCCGATCTGCAGCAGGTGTTGTTGAGGGTCGGGCCTGGGTGCTTGCTGTGCGTTCGCTTGCGACATTTCCGTGAATCGAGGCGGCATGTCTGTCCCCATGTTTGAGAGTTAAGAGCCGCATGATAGCAAAATGGAAGCAACACAGCGGCCCGCAAAAGATGGGAACCGGCACGCTGGTCAAACTGCGCCACGAAGGATTCGCCGGAAATCTCCAGCAAGCCAACAGCCACGGCGAAGGCTGGAAGCGGGTCCTGGGCTGGATGCAAGCCTTCATAGAAAACGGAGAAACCATCGACACCCGAAAAACCGCCTAAGCAAGCGTGTGGGGCGGGCGTGGGCGCCCGCCCCGCAGCGAAACGGAATCGTCGTCCCGCACCACCCCTTGCCAAAAAAATGCAATTCCACGCCGTTAAATCACTCCACACCACGTTCAACCCCGCAAGGTTGCAATTCCCTCCTCAATACGAGAACATAACCGTTTGCCTACATCCCACAATTCTCACTAGGAAGCAGCTCATTCATGGCCATTCGGCAGAAGAAAGCACAGAGCACTCAAGGCGGCAGCGAAATTCAATCCCCCAAAGGCAAGTTAGGCATCATGATCCCCGGCATGGGCGCGGTAGCCACCACGTTTGTGGCCGGCGTCGAAGCCGTGCGCAAAGGCATCGCCAAGCCCATCGGCTCGCTCACCCAAATGGGCACCATCCGCCTCGGCAAGCGCACCGACGCCCGCTCGCCCAAGCTAAAAGAATTCGTGCCGCTAGCCGGCCTAAGCGACTTGGTCTTCACCGGCTGGGACCTCTTCGAAGACGACATGTACACCGCCGCCTCCAAAGCCGGAGTGCTCGACCGTACGCTCCTAGACCAGGTGAAGCCGCTGCTAAGCTCCATCAAGCCCCGCAAAGCCGTGTTTGATCACAACTACGTCAAGCGCCTAGAAGGCTCCAACGTAAAAAAGGGCAAGACGAAGATGGACCTGGCCGAACAGGTCCGCGCCGACATTCGCGACTTCCGCAAAACTTCCGGCGCATCGCGGCTAGTCACCATCTGGTGCGGCTCGACCGAAACTTTTCTTGAGCCGACAGCCGCCCACCAGTCGCTGAAGGCCTTCGAGAAGGCGTTGCAGAAGAACGATGAGGACATCGCGCCCTCCATGATCTACGCCTACGCGTCGCTTATGGAGGGAGTCCCATTCGCCAACGGCGCGCCCAACCTGACCGTCGACCTCCCGGTAATGCACGAACTTTCGCGCCAGAACAGCGCCCCGATTTGCGGCAAGGACTTCAAGACCGGGCAAACCCTGATCAAGACCATCCTGGCCCCCGGCTTCAAAGCCAGAATGATCGGCCTGAACGGCTGGTTCTCGACCAACATTCTAGGCAACCGCGACGGCGAGGTCTTAGAAGATCCCGGGTCATTCAAGACCAAGGAAGAATCCAAGCTCTCGGTGCTGGAGCACATCCTGCAGCCCGAGCTGTATCCCGAACTCTACGGCAATTTCACCCACAAGGTTCGCATTAACTACTACCCGCCGCGCGGTGATAACAAAGAAGGTTGGGACAACATCGACATCTTCGGATGGCTAGGCTATCCCATGCAGATCAAAGTCGACTTCCTCTGCCGCGACTCCATCCTGGCCGCCCCCATCGTGCTAGACCTGGTCCTGTTCCTAGACCTGGCCCAGCGCAGCACCGAACTCCAAAAACTAGGCATCCAGGAGTGGCTAAGCTTCTACTTCAAGTCCCCCATGACCGCCCCCGGCCTGTATCCCGAGCACGACCTCTTCATCCAGTTGATGAAGCTGAAGAACACCCTACGCCACCTGCGCGGGGAAGAGCTGATCACGCACCTGGGCCTGGAGTACTACGACTAGAAGCAAGCGTAGCTCGAAGCACGCGTAGCAACAGCGTCCCGTCGGCGAAGGTGTGTGTTCTGTCATCCCGAGCGAAGTCGAGGGACCTTGTGTTCCCGACCACCAGAGTGCTGTCCCGACCCCACCCGATGTCATCCTGAGGCAGCGGAGTCGCTCGCGATTAGCGAGCGACTCCCAACGAAGGACCTATGCATTTCCGCGTTGCCGCGTGAAGTCAACCCGCCCAACAAGGAAGCGACGGGCATCCCTGCTCCGTCCGCGCAGACCAAATGTCTGGTAAATCCTAGTGCTACCCCTACCCCCCTCCCCCTCGATCTAATGGAATCACCAAGATGGCAAGAAAATCCACTAAAATCTTTGGGCACAAAGGGTTACAGCTGAAATCCTCAAAATAGTGTACTTACGTAAACATACGTACAATACAGAGCAGCGTGCAATTTCCTTTATGACTCAATTGGAGAGCGAGCGTCAAGGAAAAAAGAAGGAGAGTGCGAGCACTTTCCCGAAGAGGGAATTGGGGGTTGGGGGCTGAATATTTTCGGCCCACCAGGCTTTCTCTCGTTTTCCCCCGTAGCGACCCCGAACCATACTGTTTATTGCACTGCGTCTTCGTTTTGAAGTACGATTGAGGCCTTCCCCATAGTTCCCCTCGTCGGCAATTGTTCATGGCGTTCGTGCGCTAAAATTCGTACTTAGAGATTGCGCCTTTGTACGATGAAGCCGCACGCTTCGTCCGTTAGGTAGAAACTCTAGCCGGGGGGTGACCCGAGTGGGTAAGAAGTACAAAGGCAAGATTTGCGCTTATTGCGCTGAAGCACCTTCAACCAGCGCAGATCACATATTCGCCCGTGAGTTTTTCGTTGTAAGATGCCGCGCAGATCTCCCAAAGGCTCCCGCCTGCGACACCTGCAACAGAGACAAGTCTCGGCTTGAGCACTACGTAACCACTGTATTTCCGTTTGGGGCTAGGCACTCGGCAGCCTTGCTCAATCTGGCCACGATGGTGCCGAGGCGGCTGCAGAAGAATGCGAAACTTCGCCAGGAACTCGCTCATGGGATTAGGCAGATCAAAGGAAAACACCCAGACTCCGCCGGCTCCCAAGAGACATTGCTCACCATTCCTATCGATGGCAGTCGCGTAGTGGACCTCTTTGCCTTGATCGCCAAGGGCCTAGCGTGGTTCCACTGGGGCACACTCTTGGGGCCAGATTGCGCCGTCAGAGCTGGCGCGATTTCCAAAAGGGGAGAACAACTTATTGACCAATTCTTTATGATGAAACCATCTAAGCGCGTAAACGAGAAGCTGGGTGAAGGCACGTTCCAATACGAAGGCTTCCAGGCCAGCCAGCCCCAGTTGACAATTTGGAGATTCTCAATTTACGGCGGCGTGTGTCTGGCGGGAGATTCGAGGGCACCTGGTGTGATTTCGACGCAGTTCTTTGCGATTACAGGTCTAACGCAGGATATCGCACAGCTCGAACTTGAGATTGTCCGCTAGCGGTCACGAACTTGGTCGGCCGAGATGAGGCTTTCAGGCCGACGGGCGGCCAGACCGAGGGCTGGAAGCTGTGAAGAAATTGTCGCTCGATCCAACAACGCCATTGCGAAATTAGCCAGCGCCGGTAAACTGCGGAGGTGAACGACTACGGCGTGCCGGCTGAACCGCGACTTGCCTCCATCAATCGACAACAACTGGTGCTGCGCAGCATCGACGTCGAACAGTTGATCGACGAAGATCATAGCGCGCGCCTGATCTGGCAGTTGATCGGCCGTCTGGACCTGGGCCTGTATCACGCGCAGATCGCGGCGGTGGAAGGGCGCGCCGGGCGGGAGCACACCGATCCGCAGTTGTTGATCAGCTTGTGGATTTACGCGTACAGCCGTGGCCTGAGTTCGGCGCGCGAGTTGGCGCGGCAGTGTGAATACGAACCCGGATGTCAATGGCTATGCGGGTTGCAGGCGATCAGCCACCGGACGCTGTCCGGCTTCCGTTCCGATTACAAAGCAGCGCTGGACGACCTGTTCGTGCAGGTGCTGGGTATGATGAGCGCCGAGGGGCTGATCAGGCTGGAGCGGGTGACGCTGGACGGAACCAAGATCAAGGCGAACGCGGGCGGCAACAGCTTCCGGCGCCAAGAGAAACTGGCGGCGCACCTGGAGTTGGCGCGCGAGCAGGTGCGGGAGCTGAACGCGCAGGCGGAGGAAGAAGAGAAGAGCGCGAGTCGGCGGGCCGCGGCGCAACGACGCGCCGCACGGCAACGAGTCAGTCGGCTGGAAGCGGCGGTGCGCGAGGTCGAGCGCCTGCAACAGGAGAAGAAACACGAGCGCGACCGGTTTGTGGCCCGCGCCTCCAGCAGCGATCCCGAGGCGCACGTGATGCGCAACGGCGAAGGTGGCACCGTCCCCAGTTACAACCTGCAACTGCTTACCGACACGCAACACGGGATCGTAGTGAACGTCGAGGCCACGACCGATGCCATCGACTACCGGCAGATGAAGCCGGCGCTGGAACGCTGCGCAACCACGCTGGGACGCAAGCCCAAACAGATCGTGGCCGATGGCGACTATACCAATCACGCCTCGGTGCAGGCGGCCGCCGAGCAGGGAGTGGACTTCTACGGGTCTTGGCAGGACAGTTGGCGGGCGGTGGAGCGCGATGCGCAGGGACGGCACGCCGAGTTTCTCGCCAGCGCGTTTCCTTACGATGCCGCGCAGGACAGATTTACCTGTCCGGCGGGACAAACGCTCACCCACCATGCGCTCATGAATCGTGACCACGGGGTACGCACCCACGTTTACCGCGCCCCCAAGAAGGCATGCCCCAACTGCCGCTGCGCGGTCAGTGCGCGCCGCAACCGGCACGGCCAGACTGGCGGCGCTCGATTACGCGCCTGCAAGAACCATCGGCGACGACCGCGTTTAAACAGAAAATGGCAACGGAGGAAGCCAAACAAATCTACGCGCGACGCTCCCAGATCGCCGAGTTTCCGCACGCCTGGATTAAAGAGCGCTGCGGCCTGCGACAGTTCCGCTGCAGAGGTCGCGTGAAAGTAGCCATGGAAGCGACTTGGGCTTGCCTAAGTTACAACCTGACAAGATGGTTCGGCCTAAAGCGGGCCCTGCAAGTACAGCCAGCATAGAATCCTTCAACGGGGGCCGGAAAGTGTGCGGACGCTAGTGATATCGGAAGGTCGAAGCACTTCAGGTAACTGGTGTCCGTCCGCCCGGTGGTCAGGAAAGGCGATTTCTTCACAGCTTCCAGACGGAGCGGTCTTGTCCTACCCCGCCCAATTCTGAATCTTCAACCCGCGCACCCGTCGGAACTCATTCTCATTGTTCGTAACCAGCGTCAACCCCGAGGCCACGGCGTGGGCGGCGATCCAAAGATCGTTGTTTCCGATCATCTCGCCCTTCGCCGCCAGCTCAAAGCGAATTCTTCCGTAGGCTTCGGCAGCAGCTTCGGGCAAGGGCAGCGCCGGCAGCCAGCGGAAAAGCTCGCGCAAGCGCTCCAGCGCCGCCTCCCGCTGCGAACTCTTGGCCGCGCCATAGAGCAGCTCTCCATAGGTAATTACCGAAAGCGCCGCTTCCCCGGCTCGCAGCCGGCGAAACCGCTGCAACACCGCGGCGGGCTTTTCCTGGCGGATATAAATGCAAATATTGGTGTCGAGGAGAAAGCGAGGGTCCATTCTCTACACTCCCTAAGGAAACTCTGATTAAGGGTCCGTGTTCCCCTGTGCTTCCCTGTGTCCTCTGTGGTTTGCAGTTTTATCGAACACTTGATCGGAGTTTCCCTAAAGCCCCTTGCGCCTTTGCGGGCGATCTTTCCCGCGCTCTGGAAGTTCAAGATCGTCTGGCAGACCGGCCAGCAGATCGAAGGCGCGGGCCATCGAGCCTTCTTTCTCGCGCAGCACAATCTCTTTGCCTCGGCGAAAAATTTCCACTTCCGCGCTCTTCACCCGAAACTCTTTCGGCAACCGCACCGCCTGGCTGTTGCCCGATCGGAATACTCGTGCCGTCCCCATAGCTGGACCTCCAACGTATATACAATAAGTATACACATGTAACCCTGGCTTTGCGCGAATAACGGCTCTAAAGGGTGCCCCGTCCAAGCTCCGCTTGGGCGGGGTTTTTCCTCCCGATCACAATTCCCAACATGGAACTAACCCCAAATTTACCCGTAACTTACCGTTGCGCTTCATGCTAAAATCGAGCTTGGCAGAAGTCAGCGCACACGGTGCGCCATTTTTTTTGCTCACAACTCGGAAAGGACCACAACAGGCGCAGCCAAATCGGGTGCGCCTTTTTCGTTATGCAAAGGGAATCCAACAACTCGGGCAATTGCAATCTTCTTAATCACCATCAATCACAGGATCAGCCCCAACCGGGCGTGGTGCCTGAAATTAATGCTGTCGGACTCACCACCCGCAAACGCCGTGGGGAAGCCGCCGAAGCCGTCTTTCTTGCCAAAGCTTCCGGCCTCGGCTTCGGCGTCTCCAAACCCTGGGGAGACAGCGAGCGCTACGATTTCATCCTCGACTCCGGCCGCAGCGTCTGGCGCGTCGAGGCGTTCCTGCGGAGACTCTATTCCACCTGGTCTAATGTCCGATAACAGGTATTATGTAAACTAAGTAACCGGCCTCCAAACCTTCTATTACCTGCTTGACGATAACTGCCTGATTCTTCTAATGTTCGCCCCATGAGGCCTCGATTCGCAGTTTTCCCTCTCGTTGCTCTCTTTTGCGTCATCTCAAGCCTTGGCGCTCAAGCTCAAACCTGGGGGACACCGGTCTGGGCGGACGAATTCAACGGCGCCGCCGGCTCTCCGATCGATCCAACCAAGTGGGCCTACGACACCGGCAATCTGAACGTCAACAATGAGCTGGAAACCTATTGCGCGCCCAGCACTGCCACCGCGCCTTGCGACCCGGCCAATCCTAACGCCTACATCGATGGCGCCGGGCATTTGGTGATCCAGCATCGGTTGAACGGCACCACCTGGACCTCGGCCCGGCTCAAGACCCAAGGAGTGAAAACCTTCCAGTACGGACGCATCGAGGCCAGCATTCAGATTCCGTCTCACCAGGGCCTGTGGCCGGCTTTCTGGATGTTGGGCGATGACATCAACACCGTTTCCTGGCCCGCCAGCGGCGAGGTGGACATCATGGAGAACTGGCCCGGAATTGGTGCCACCAAGAACGCCACTACCATGCACGGCCCCGGATACTCGGGCGGCAGCGGCCTTAGCTCTCAATTTACATTTCCCAACGGCGAGCGCGTCGACACGGCTTTTCACACCTACGGCGTCATCTGGTCGCCGAACATGATGCAGTTCTACTTCGACGATCCCACCAACATCACCTTCGTGCGCACCGCCGACGATATCCCCGCCGGCACAACCTGGCCCTTTAACAATCCGTTCTTTCTGATTGCCAATATGGCGGTGGGCGGAAACCTGGGCGGCCCTCCCGACGCGGGTACAGCAGCCGCGGGCTCGATGATGCTCGACTACGTGCGCTATTATCAGCCGTTGACTGTAGTTCCACCCACAATCACTCCGGCCGGCGGTATCACCCTCAAAGCTGGAGCCTCAGGAAGCACTACCGTAAATCTGACCTCCGCCAGCGGCACAGGATTGGTCTATCTCTCCTGTACCAATGCCCCAGCCAAGGCTACCTGCACCATCGACACCGGCAACCCTCTGAATTCCCATGTCGTGGATTTTCGCTCGACCACTACCGCCCAGGTGACGGTTCACATCACCACCACCGCCAACACGGCTGCCCTCTCAGCTCCGGCATTCTCCGCCTGGGCCACGATGCTCGGATTGGCCGCGTTTATCCTGTTGCCGTCTGCTTCCAAGCGAACGGCGCGGTGGGCTCGACGTTTTCGGCTAGGCGCCGGTGTGCTGGGATTATTGCTGGTGACCGCTGCCTTTCCCAGTTGCGGCGGAGGTTCCAGTTCGGGCGGAGGTGGAGGCGGCGGGGGCGGCAGCAACGGCACGCCGCTAGGGACTTACTCGGTTACGGTAAGCGCCTATACCGTGAGTAATACGACAGGAACTGCTGATGCAATGGTTAATGTTTCGCTGACCGTGAACTGACGGCAGGAGGGTCTTACATCTTGTAGCGGCCGAGATCCTCATCATTGAGGCCTTCGAGCCATTTACGCAACTCTTCGCTGCTGACCCGGTCGCTCATATTGGCAGCCAGCTTCGAATTCTTCAAAACTTCGTCGTCGACGAAGATAGGGCAATCCACCCGCAGCGCCAGCGCCAGCGCATCGGACGGGCGTGAATCAACGCTGATGACGCGGCCTTCCCTTTCCAGCCAGATCACCGCGTAAAAAGTGTCTTCCTTCAATTCCGTCACCACTACTTTGTGGACCCCAGTATCCAGGCCGGTCAGCACATTCTTGATCAGGTCATGCGTCATCGGCCGCGGCGTCGCAACTTTTTCTATTTCCAGCGCGATTGCATTGGCTTCAAAGACCCCGACCCAGATGGGCAAAACCGTCTCGCTGCCCACATCCTTCAGGATCACAATCGGCATATTCGTAACTGGGTCCATCAAAAGGCCGCGGATTTTCATTTCTACTTCCATCGGGTCCCCCGAAGAATTGCCACCGGAGAAATCGGCAATTCTTCGCTTCTTATATCACCAATTCGCCCAAAAGACTGTTGGGAAAACTGGCCGTCGCCACCACAGGTACATAGCTTCCAACCTGCGGCGAAATCCCGTTTGGGGAAGTGAAATTGAGCGTTTTGTTTTGCGAGGTGCGCCCGATCCACTGGCCCCGAGCTTCGTTTTTGCCTTCAACCATTACCTCAATGGTTTGATGGATCTGATTGGAGTTGCGTTGTCTTTGTATCTCGCGCTGTTTTTCCTGCAGGATGGTTAGGCGGCGGGATTTTTCCTCTTCCGGAATCGCATCTTCGAGTTTGAGCGACGGCGTGTTTGGCCGGGGCGAATATTTGAAGCCGAAGATGCCGTCGTAGCCGACTTCGTCGAGCAGAGAGAGGGTGTCGTTGAAATCCGCTTCGGTTTCGCCGGGGAATCCCACGATGATGTCGGAGGTGATGCTGATGGGGCGGCGCGCGGCTTTGATCCAGGAGATACGCTCCAGATATTCGTCGCGGGTGTAGAGCCGCTGCATGGCGTTGAGGAGGCGTGTCGAGCCGCTTTGCACCGGCAGATGCACGTGGTCGCAGAGCGTCGGCACGGCGTCGATGGCTTCGACTATGTCGCGGGTGAAATAGCGAGGGTGCGAGGTGGTGAAGCGTACTCGCCTGATGCCGGGAACTTCGGCGACCGCCGTGAGCAGTTCTGCAAACGACTTCTTTCCAGAGGGATCGCGGTAAGAGTTCACGATCTGCCCGAGGAGTTGAATTTCGCTGTAGCCGAGGTCGGCCATGCGGCGGGCTTCGGCGAGCACGGACTCCGAAGTGCGGCTGCGTTCCTTGCCCCGCGTAAACGGGACGACGCAATAAGAGCAAAACTGGTCGCAGCCCTCGATGATGGTGATGTATCCGCGATGCGGGTTGGTGCGGGCGGTGAATTCGGTTTCGAAGCACTCGTCGGTTTCGCGGTCGTCGAGGCCGGTAATGCGAAGCGGCTTCCCTGCCCCGATTTGGGCGTTTTCTATTTGAAGCAGCATTTCCGGAAGTTTGCGATACGACGCCGAGCCGCAGACCAGCGAAACATGCGGCGCGCGCTCGAAGATCTTCTCGCCTTCCTGCTGCGCTACGCAGCCCAAAACTCCGAATCGTTTTCCCTGCTTTTCGAGCTTCTTGTAGTCGGCGAGACGGTGAAAGACCTTCTGCTCAGCCTTGTCGCGGATGGAGCAGGTGTTGTAGAGGACAAGCCCGGCTTCCTCGACGGTCGGAACCTGGCTGTACCCCTCGGCAATCAGCGTGCCGACGACTTTTTCCGAGTCGTGAGCATTCATCTGACAGCCGAAGGTTTCGAGGTAAAAGGTTTTTTGTGGCTCTCCGGGCATAGCTGACTCCAGTATAGCGCGGGCGGGTAGCATACCAGGTGAATCAAGATGTCCGTTGTTTAGCCGCGAAGCGGCGGAAGAATGCAGCCCGGGGCGCAAGCCCCGGGTGGGCGCGAAGAAAGGGTGTGGAGCCCCAGCGGGGCGAAAGAAATATTCGCGCGGCGCGTTTTTGGAGTATTCGAGATGCATGATGTTTTCGATCACTCCCGGCTGATTCTTTCACCCTTTGAGGGCTGGCTTGGTTTTCGCTTCGTACCCGGGGCTTACGCCCCGGGCTGCATTCTTGCGCCGCTTCGCGGCTTCGTGGGCAGGAGTGCCCGCTCCGCACTAGCCCAATCTAGGTTCGCATCGGGCATTGGGCGCAGCGGGCCGAGCCCATTCCTGAAGCTCCCCGCGCTCTGCGAAATTTACGGTGAGGGGGAGGACAGAATCATCCTCGCACCAAACTTCCCTCTCTGGCCTACAAGGGCCATTGACGCTGCGGCGAATCGGTGCCTACGATGTTTGCGGTGGAAAAGGAGCGTCTTGTGTCCCAGGTCCGCCCCACCAACCCGCCCGCAGACGAGCGTTCCAGCGCTCAGCGACCTCTGCAGCGCGACGCCGACCTAGCCGCGGTCCGGCGAGTCGCCGACGGTCTGGATGTAGATGATCCCGGTCCGCTCGAAGCGGAAGTCATGCTCTGGCGAATCTGCTCTGCCAAGTCCATCCCCGATGACGCCATCCGGCGCGCCATTTCCGAGGAGTGGGAGTCGGAAAAGTAGTTACCGGCGCGCCCTCCGTGGGGCGTTCTGTTCGATCAGGCCAGAAATTCTTCCGCCCCGTCTTTCGTAACTATTCACGACGCGAGCAGAAGCACATCATGAGTAGTCATCGCGGTGCCTCCCCATGAGCGAACAGGAATTAATTCTCAGCGTCAAAGAACTCCACGTCATCAGCCTTATCTGCGCCCATTGCGGACACGGTGCGACTTTCGATTTCGAGGCCAAGGACTACCTCGAGAAATCGGTCACTCCCAAATGCTCAGTCTGCGGCACCGAGTTAGAGGTCGATCTGCGAGAGCAGTTAAATGCCTACCGCTGTTTCTATGACAGCATGTCGATCTGCGAAAAGGTCAGCTTCCGGGTGCGCCTGAATAAACCGGAAGCGGCCGCTTGCGCCGGCGAAGTCCAGCAAGCGGTCTCCGCCGCCGTAGCCGAAGTCAAGCAGGCTGTAGTCACCGCCTTCGCCAACGAGCACTCGGCGGCCGGAAACTCCTAACCAACCCGCGAGCCACCTGCGGCTTGGTCGCCTTTGGATGGCGCAGCGCTTCAGCGCTGCGATGCCGAGCTGCCCCACTCAAGCCGAAGACTACCCGCCCTGTCCACCGATTCGTCGCCCTGGGGTAAACTCATGCCGTGGTTATCGGTAACACACTTGCAAAAGGAGAAGCGATGAAATACGTGATCAGCTGGAATGAACGCCCGCAAGGTTCGCCGGCGGAGTATGAGAATGCGCAGAAGCGAATTCTGGAGGTGTTCAGTCAGTGGAAGGCCCCAGACAATTTTAAGATCGAGTTCTTCGTGATACGCGTGGGCGACTGGGGCGGGCATCTGCTGGTGGATTGCGACGATCCCCTGGCGGTTCACAAGTTCTGCTCGATGCTTCCCGCATTTTCCATGGAGGCGCGTCCGGTAGTTCCCGTCATGGACGCAGTCCGGGCCGAACTCGAAGTCATGGCCTGGCGCGACAAAATATCCGCCAAATGACCTGCGGCACAACCACCGCCCTTCCCTAAGCGCCGTTCGATTGCTGAATACCCCGGGTGCCCCGTTCTAAATTTCGCGCTTCTTGCGAAATTTAGGGCGGGGATTTTCGCCAGGTGTATGATCGCTGCCGCTTGTTGAATCAAGAAGGAGAATCAACGTGCAAGTGCAAACCCTCATCAATAATCAGGCGGGTCCGTTACCGGTTTCGTTTAGCGGTGCGTTCCTTCACAACACTCCCCAGCTGCTGGTGGTCACCGGCAGCCTGTGGTCCGGCGTCGCGAACCAACTGCTGCAACTGGTTGTTTTCTTAGATAAGAATCAAATCGGAATCAGCCAGCTATTCGCCAATGCGGCCGACACGCACATGGTTATGCCAACCTTGTTTATCCCTCTTCCGGTTCAGACCCCGGTTGAGCACACCCTTACGATCGCTAAAGGTGGTCTGAATGTAACCGCCGACGGAAACGACTTCTTCAGTGCGTATCTTATCTCCTAACTGAGACTACCGCGACGCCTTCCCCTCGAAAGCGACGCAGAACCGCAGGGCGGCTGAAAGTTTCAATCTTGGGTGCCCCACTTCTCGCCGCCTTTGCGAGAAGTGGGACCCAGCCACGATAGAGAAACATGACTGAAACTGTTGACAGCCCGTAGGACAAGTCTGTTCTTCGAGCGAGGCCCCACATCTCGCAACACCGGCGAGATGTGGGGCACCCAAGATGGAAAATGAGCGCTCCTGTCGAGACTCATGGGCCAGATGTGGGCCACCCGCCGTCCGCTTGCAGTTCTGACTATCTCGGTGTACTATTTTCTTCCTTCCCCATGGGCTCTCTCGTAATACTGGTGGCCTGACGCTAGGATCCTTGTTTTGTGTCTTGGTTCTTCCTACTTACTTTGAGTACCTTGGGTGGGGAACGTTTGTTTGCTGTCTCGGATCTTTTCCTGCCGCGTCCTACTAGATGCTGGGCAGTTTTCGGAGCGATTTATCCCCTCTCAGCCGCCGAGGTCATTCTGAACGCCGAGGGAACATGCTATGTCGGGAAATAGGTTCGTCATAACGCTATTTTTCCTATCCTTGCTAGGAGGATGTGGCGGCGGTGGGAGCAGCAACGGAGGCGGGAGCGGTCCCGGTCCAGCTCCTGCCGTTCTTCCAATCCTCGCGTCGATTGCGCCTTCGAGTGCCATTGCCGGGGCGCCTGATCTGACTATTCAGGCCAGCGGAACGAACTTTGCGAATGCTTCTACAGTTCAGTGGAACGGTTCCTCCCTCAAAACTGTGTTTGTGACCGCTACCCAATTGACTGCGACGATTCCCGCGAAGGATTTGGCCACCCCGGGCAGTGGGGAAGTAAGTGTCTCCAATCCCGGATCCCAGGGTGGGAACTCGCAAGCGTTGGCCTTCACTATTGCTGCTGCGACACCATCCGCTACGTGGGTCCGGGCTTTGAATTATGCCCCTCAAGACATCGCTTGGGATGCCGTGCACGGAAAGATTCTGGCTTCGATGGGGGCAAACGATCCGACAAACCCAAACAAGCTATTAGTGATCGATCCGATATCCGGAGCTGTCCAGACTGCTATATCGGCAGGAAACAATCCCCATCTGCTCTCTGTCTCCTCGGACGCTTCCTATCTATGGGTTTCTCAAGATGGGGATTCCACCGTGCAGCGGTACACCCTGCCGGATCTACAGAAGGACATTTCTATTCCGTTACCCACGAGCCAGTACGGACCGCAACAGGCCGTATCGTTGGAGGCGGCGCCGATTGATCCGCACACGGTTGCACTGGACGCTGGACAATGGACCATTTCTCCCAGCGGTTGGAATATTTACGTGTTTGACGATGCTCGACAGCGTCCGGCCACCGTCAATGCACTTAACCTTCCCTACATTGATTGGCTTCAATGGGGAAAAGACGACAGCATATTGTATGGAACGCAACACGGAACGATTGACGAGCCTGGTGGCGTCGTTTCAATGGCCGTAAGCGCTTCGGGAGTTTCCGAATTGCCAGGCGACGGTGGGTTCCCCGGCGGGACTGGCCTGTTTGCCCGTTTCAGCCCGGGAACCGGTCTCATGTATTCGGACACCAGAGCGGCGGACCCCGTACGACTCGCGAATGTCGGCGAATACCCTTTAGAGGGTAACCCCGGGCAGTGCATCCCCGACTCAAGTACTGGACGTTTTTATTGCCTGGTAGGTCCCCAGCTTTACGGGCCTGGTGCCGAACTCTGGGTATTCGATCTAGCTAGCTTCAAATTCCTCGAGCGTGTAGATCTGTCGCATGTAGTTACCGGTGCACTTGAACGTCTAATTCGTTGGGGCAATGCTGGACTGGCGGCGATCAGTGTCACGGATCAGTTTTATGGCAATGGTGGCCTGTTCCTGATCGACGGCGCCGCCGTCAATCCAAATGCAGCGTCAGATACAGCTTCGGGAACCGCAACCACTCCGTATCCTTTGATTTTCTCACTTCAGCCTGAATCAGCGCAGGCTGGGAGCAATAACGTCGTAGTGAGGGCGACCGGTAGTGATTTCACACCAAACAGTGTTGCCTGCTGGAGCTGCAATTTTCTACAACTTAGAACCATTCCTACCACATATGTGAGCCCCACACAGCTCACGGTGACAATCCCGGCAGAGGCCCTGCAGGCACCCGGCCCCCTCTTGATCAGTGTCTATGACCCCGCTAGAAATTCATTCGGGACTAATTCGCTGACGTTCACCGTCTTGCCGACCCAAAGTACAGGAACACAATTTGCCGCTATGAACCTGGACGGATTAGCGATGGCATGGGACAAAACGAGGTCGCTTCTTTATGTGGGAACAGGGGGGCTGGATCGGGCCTATCCGAGCCAAGTTGTCGCAGTCGATCCCACAACCGCAACTGTCAAGAACTCGGTACAAGTTAGCTCATTCCCGTATCTGCTTAGCATGAGTGCCCAGGATGAGTTCCTATATGTCGGGTTTTGGAAAGCGTCGCTTGAGACACAGCTTGCACTGCCAGGTTTGAACCCGGCTCGTACATGGCCTTTGTCCAATCCCGCTTTCCAAAACGACGCTTCCTCCGGCAACCAGTTCTACGCCGGAGACTTGCAGGCAGCACCACAAAATCCCCACACTTCTGTGGCAACGCTCTATAACTATGCCGTCATTCCTCCTGCGATAGGAGGAGTGACGGTCTATGACGATCAGATTCAACGTCCGAACATCGTGGCGGGTTGGGCGAAAGCGGGCAACGATATCGACACCCTTGCCTGGGGTAAAACGGACTCAATTCTGATTGGCTCGTCGAATGATCAATCAATTCAGACCGACTACCTGTTCACCGTTGCCTCTTCGGGAGTATCCCTGCGTCAGAGTGTAGTCTCAAACTTCAATGCTCTCGGAAGTGACATTCATTCCGACTTCGGCACCGGGTTGGTTTATAGCGACGACGGCAACGTAGCGGATCCTAGTACAGATAACATCGTGGGAAGTATTAATGCCTCCGGTATTGTAGTCCCAGATTCTTCTCTAAATAAGATCTTTGTGCTTGGTCAAACTCAGGCGCAAGCCAGCACCAACCAATACACAATCGCCTCATTCGATCAAACCACCTATGCATTCGTTTCAACCACCACAGTTCCGGGTTTGTTGGGAGTGCCGATTGCTTTGAGTCGTTGCGGAACGCATTGTTTGGCGGTGCTCACGTTTAACCCAAATTGGAGCGAATATGGTGGACCTGTCGGAATGTTGTACCTCATCTCGGACAGTGCCTTCGTGAGCAATGCTAGTCACACTGCGGCTAGTGCTACACCTCTGGTCAAGGGCGACCTTGCTATACGCTGGAAACGGCTGTCCGAGGCAGAGATCATGAAATACCAACAGTTCCATCAGAAAGATTAAGCTGCCCTCGATGCAAATGTCCCGCGTGATCCTGTTTACCGGCCAGATGGATGCGATGAGCAAGTTCTACGGAGAAGTGCTTGGCCTCAAACCGGTCAGCACGGAAAAAGGCTGGCGGGAGTTTGCCGCCGGCGGCGCTCGCATCGCGCTGCATTCCGGCCCGTCATCGCCCGGCCGCAAGGGTCCGAAGATCGTGTTCCACGCCCAGGACGTGGCCGCCGTGCGCACAGCCCTGGTGGCCCGCGGCGCCCGCTTCGGCAAAGTCCGCCAGGGAGAGACGCTCTGCCTCTGCGACGGCAAAGACCCGGACGGCAATCCCATTCAGTTATCCGACCGGTGAGACTCGGCTTGCAAAAGCCGGCTTGACTGGGCCTCGGCGGCTCGCTTGCTTTTGGATGGCTTGGTTCCCTCTGGGGTGGCATGGTTGCCTTTGGGTGGCTCGCTTGCTTTTGGGTGGCGCAGCGCTTCAGCGCTGCGATTCAGGCGTTAACGCTGGACGGCTTCAGCCGCTGAGGTGCCTCATCCAACGCAATCCCCGCGCCCGCCGAACTGTAAGGATATTGCTCTACCAATACCGCCAGCCTCTTCTTCACCGGATTTGAACGAATGTAATCGCGAAACGCGCGATACTCTTCCACATCCCGCACCCGCCGATCATAGAAACTGCTCTGCCAAATCTCGCCGCCAAATCCCAATTCCCTCTTTGCCCGAAAAGAAAACCCGCCCTTGATCAGTTGCAGCGATCTTTCCAGCGTGACCGTGGGAGTAATCAGCAGATGGAAGTGGTCGGGCATCACCACGAACTCATGCGGCAGATACTTCTCCTGGGCGCGGTAGTGCAGCAGAACGTCGAGGAAGAGCGTCGCCATTCTTTCCGACTGGAACAGGCTTCGCTTCTGTGCAGTCGAGGCAGTAACAAAGTAGCAGCCATGCCCGGTGTTGCCGCGGGGAGGAGCGGCCATAAGGCACCTCAGCGGCTGAAGCCGCATATGAGTGCCACTCTATCGCAGCGCTGGAAGCGCTGCGCCACCCAAAATCGAAAACAATGTTCAGCTTTCCCATTTGGAACCAACTTGGCTCTTTGCACCACGTCCGGTGCACTCCCCCAAAACTTGTCAAGCCCCCAAACCCCTCGATTTTCAGCTAAGTCACTGAATGAACGGGCACAATAAACCTCGGGAGCATGTCCCATTTACCTGACCCAAAATGTTATAATAGAAAGGTAAGTCATTGATAAAGGCGCGGATCACTCCGCGCCTTTTTCTATTTCCACTCAACCCGGCTTTTCCGGCCAATCCATCTTCAGACGGGACGAACCTCAATGAAACGACGCACCAGCACATTTACGCCAGCGGGCCACCTCTGCACCAAGCGAATGGGAGAACTCGCCGAACTGGGCTTCATGTACAAAGCCGCCGGCTACGGCATCGGAGTCGCCAAGCCCTTCGGCGACAGCTTTCCCTACGACGTTCTTACCCAGCACGGCAAACGCCTGCTGCGGGTGCAGGTGAAGTCCTGCTTTAGCGCAGAGCGCCTCCGCTACACCGGCTTCCCCATCATCGTGGCCTGCCACTGGGGCCAAGGCAAGATGAACTACAGCGTTGATGACGTGGACTTTATCGCCGCCTTCATCGCCAAATACGACGTCTGGTATCTGATTCCTATGGAATCACTGGGCAAAAGGAAAAATATCCGTGTATACCCAGGAAAACGCAAGCCTAGGTGGGGCGGCCAGTATGAACAGTATCGCGAGGCCTGGAACCTGCTGCAAGACGAGGCGTACGCAGAAAAACCGCGCTACACCTCAAATGAACTTTGCCAGATGGAGAGAGCCACAGAGCGCTGCTCATCAACCCAACCGGGAGAGACAATAGCTTGACTTCGGCTGCTCCTGCGCTACGATTGATTGATTTGGAGGATTGAATTGTGAACATCGAAATCCGTGACGCATCTCTCGAAGCCCGGATTCGACGGCAGCTGCAGGCTAGCGGTTCCAGCAGTGTCGAAGAAGTGCTGGCGCGCTTGCTTGATACTCAGGAAGAACAGGACCGCTGGCTTCACGACAACAAAGAACTGATCGACGCCAAGATTCGGCGCGGCATTGCGCAGCTGGATCGAGGCGAAGGCATTCCGGAAGAGCAGTTAGATGCGTATTTGAAAGAACTGAAAGCCAACCCGGAATGAAGTCTCGCTATGTTCTCGCGCCCGAAGCGGCGCGCGATCTGGTGGAAATCTGGCGCTACATTAAACAGCAAAGCAGCCTGGAGATGGCAGCGCACGTTGAGTCCGTTATCCGGGAGCGGATCGTTTTCCTGGCGAGGAACTCCGGCGCCGGACATTGGCGCAGAGACCTTACTGGCGAGGCAGTTCGATTTTTCGCTGTTTACTCCTACTTGATCGTCTATCGTCCCAACACTGAGCCTTTGGAGGTAGTGGCAATTCTGCATGGCCGGCGAGACGTCGGACGAGTCCTTCGGCAGCGAGCGGAGCGATAGGCGCGGAGCGTCACTTCACCACCCTCTGGTCTGCAGCATGTGAGCCTCATCCAGCGCGGCGATAGCTAGCCCTTTCATCGCGCCAACCAGATCCTCGCTGACTTCAAGCAATACTTTAGGGTCGTTAAAGTGCGTGGCGGCGAGCACGATCGCGCGGGCGCGCTTGGCGGCTTCTTCGGGTTCGGCGAAGGTGGTGGAGTCTTTCATGAAGATGCCGGAGCCTACGAACACCGCTTCCGCTCCCAACTGCATGACCAGCGACGCGTCGGCGGGCGTGGCGATTCCGCCAGCAGAGAAATTTGGGACGGGCAGCTTCCCTTCTTTGGCCACCAGCTTCACCAGTTCGTACGGTGCCTGGTGCTCCTTGGCTTTGGCGTAGAGTTCCTCTTCGCCGAGGACCGTGAGGATTCTCATCTCCTGCACGATCTGACGCATGTGCTTGACGGCGTGAACCACGTCTCCAGTGCCGGCTTCGCCCTTGGTGCGGATCATGGCCGCGCCTTCGGCAATACGCCGCAGAGCCTCGCCCAGATTGCGTGCGCCGCAGACGAACGGAACCTTGAAAGCATGCTTATCGACGTGATGCGCCTCGTCGGCGGGCGTGAGCACTTCAGACTCATCGATGTAATCGACGCCCAGCTCCTGCAAAATTTGCGCCTCCGCAAAATGCCCGATGCGGCACTTGGCCATCACCGGAATGGAGACGGTGGCCATGATCTCGCGAATCTTCTTCGGAGAAGCCATGCGCGCCACGCCGCCCTCAGCGCGAATCTGCGCCGGAACGCGCTCCAGCGCCATAACGGCCACCGCACCCGCCTGCTCAGCGATAACCGCCTGCTCCTTATTTGTAACGTCCATAATTACGCCGCCTTTTAGCATTTCGGCTAGGCCGGTTTTTAGGCGGAGACTGGTGGAGCTTCCGTTGTTTTGTGACATAGAGGGCTCTTTTCTGGAGATGAGTTCTTAGCTTCTATTTTACATGTCGTGGAGGGTTTTGCTTCACGGCGGAGACAGGGGGAGAAGGGCGGAAAGTAATGTGCCGGACCGGCGGTATACCACAGGGGTCACAGGGGAGCACAGGGTGACCCAATGCGGATTAGGCATCTTAGTTCGTCTCGGGGCTTGGAGTTTTCGACAGAGGCAACGTGCCAACCAATAAAGCTGCGGCCGGCAATACGACCCAGAGAAAAAATCCGAAGCTGAAATTTAGCACCTGGAAGGGTTGCGGACTCTTCCGTGCCAGGACGACCGCAAGCAGAACCAGCCAGAGAACGGACATGATGATCGAAGGGAACACTACCGCTGCGATGCGAGCCGGGCGCTTACTTCCTGCGCGTTGAGACAAATATCCGCTGGCGGCGCCGATTAGCGGCAGGGTAAGAACCCAGACTACGTACGGCAGGAAAGCCACTCCGGCGTGCTTCCATGGCATTTGTAGCTTGGTGCTGGTGATCTGCAAGAGCATCATCCATCCCATAGAACCGGCAAGACTGACCAGGCCTGGCAACCAGAGCTGTTTTGTGCGGCTGTTCAAGATTTCCTCCTTGTGCTTGGCGCGTGCGATGTTGCGGGCTAGCGGACCCCAGCCGGTGGCTTGCTGCAGTGCGCGATCCAAGGCTTGAGACTCGGCCGCGCCAGCAGCCACTTGCTCTTCATAAATGTCTTGCAAGTGGGCGGCTAGCTCCGCGATTACTTCATCGCGAGCGGCTTGCGGAAGGTCGAGAGCACCTATGCGGTCGCGTACTAAGGCTTTCCAGTCAGGCATGGGTTACTCCAGCTATTTGATCGAGAGCCTGAAAAAAGCTGCGCCATTCGCGGCGCAGGGGCACGAGCTGCTTTCGGCCCGCGGGGGTTAGGCTGTAATAGCGGCGATCGCGTCCGGCTTGGTTGGCTTCCCAGCGGCCGGCAATCCAGCCGCGTTTTTCGAGGTCATAGAGCATGGGATAGAGAGAAGCCAAGGTGAAGCTAAGGGCGCCGGCAGTGCGTTCTTCGATGCACTTGGAAATCTCAAAACCGTAGAGCGGTTGTTTGGCGAGCAGCGAGAGGATGGCCAGTTCGGCGCTGCCGCGGGCGATTTGGGGGCGAATGCGTTTGGGCATGATGAATATAGGATTCCTATATTACGTGCTTTCTGTCAACACTACTTTGGTGGTTTGGCCGGTGGCAGGGCGGGTACCGAGACGGCGGCAGCAGATAGCAGATTCCTCGTCGCTCCGCTCCTCGGAATGACAACCAAGTGAGAGGTTTGCCTAGACCGCTAGATGTTGCAAGCAACGTTTCTATAGGATCATCTATTTATCTATGTGTTTGGCGAACATGCGCTGCGGATCTATGGCGATGAACGTCCCCTGGCTGCGGGCTAGCACTTCGTTCTTTTGGTTGAGGATCTCCGCCATGTTGAAGTGGCGGCGGCCGCTGACGCGGACTTCGCGGGACTCGACGCGCAGAGGCTTGTGCAGCGGAACCGGCTTCAAATAGTCCACTGTGATCTGCGAGGTGAGCGCCACCACATCGCGCAGGCGATTTACCTTGCCCATGGCTTCGTCGAGGATGGTGGCGATGATGCCGCCGTGACAATGGCCGGGCGGGCCGGTGAAGCGCTTGTCCAGGCGGAAGCGGCAGACGAAGACGTTGCGCTCTTCATCGTACTTGAATTTCAGATGCATGCCGTCGGGGTTGCCGGGGCCGCAGACGAAGCAGTGATTTTTCAGGAGGCGGAGATAGGCAGTGTCATGGCCGCGGCCGTGATTTTTCTTGGGCATGCGTCTTTATTCTATCTTGTGGCGATTGAGGGGATGCTGGTTTCGAGCTGGAGGGCGAAAGTGCTCGCCGCCACTTTGCTCAGGAAGCGGAGAAGAACCTATGGACTTATCTGCGGCGCCTTGATCCCCGACAAAATGCACAGGTCCTTCGTCGGCGGGCCTTCCCCTCCGGGGAAGACCCGCGCTTCCTCAGGATGACAGTGTTTGTATGCGCGTTGGAATCATCGAGACGTGACGATGGTTCCCTGAGTCGCGCTGCTGACGGGGGGCTGGCGATCAGTTCGGCGGTGCCGCGGTCGCGGACGGTCTCGTGGTAGTGGAGAACGGTCAGCCCTGAGAATGCGTGCAGCAGTTCGTTTTCTTTCCAGCAAGTGCATAGGGTGAGACGGGCCGCATGCGAATTTCAGGGTATCAAAGGGCGATGGGATTTGCGGAAAGGCAAAAGCAGATTTCTCGCTCCCTCCCCCGCGCTGATCGGGCGGCTGCGAAGGGCTCGGAATGGCAAAGGAAAGGTGGGAACCGTAGAGCAGGAGTGCAATATGGCGATGAGAAACGGCGAAAGCAACTCAACGATAACCAAATAGAAACCCGCTTGCGCCGCTCACGCGCACCTGTGATAAACTTCCGCCCCAGCCGCAGACAACTCCATTTTTTTGCGTTGCGGTGGGCGCAAAATCTGAAGACCCCTCGGAGGTCTGGTAGATGGGCCTTGCACTTCTGGTGGTGATCTGGCTGATAACCTTTGTCAGCACCTACTTCTTCATTGCAAAAACCTGGTGGTTACCGCACGGCGCTTCCAAGGCGGCTGCCTTTATTGACGGGCAGTTTGCACTCACCTACATCCTAATGGGGATTGTGTTCGTGGCGGCGCAAGGCGCGCTCGGTTATCTGGTCTGGAAGTACCGCGAGCGCTCGAACTCCGGCCCAGTGCGCTATTCGCATGGGAACACCAAGCTCGAACTGGTATGGACCACGCTTACCGCCATCCTCTTTATTGGGCTGAACCTGATGGGGAGCCACGTTTGGGCCAGTGAGCGATTCGATCCGGCGGAGGTCGGGTCGGTTCCTGTGGAGGTCACCGGCATGCAGTTTGCCTGGTACTTCCGCTATCCGGGGCTGGACGGGAAATTCGGCGCGACGCAGGCCAAGCTGATCGATCCTTCATCCGGCAATGAAGCCGCAGTCGGTTTGGACACGACCGACCCTGCTTCCAAGGACGACGTCGTCAGCGGCACCATGTACCTGCCAGTGAATCGCGAAGTCGATCTCCATCTGCGGGCGATCGATGTGATTCACAGCTTCTTTGTCCCTTCCATGCGCTTCAAGCAGGACGCGGTGCCGGGGCTGCAAATCCACATGCACTTCACGCCCACCGAAATTGGAGAATACGAGATCGCCTGCGCCGAGCTTTGCGGGCTGGGACACTACAAAATGCACGGAATGCTGCACGTCGTCAGCCAGGAAGATTTTGACAAGTGGCTGGCGGCACGGGAGGCGGAGAAACAATAATGGTCGCTCAGGATGCTCACGGAAATGACCCTCACGCCCACGGGGCGCCCCAAGGCTTTATTCGCAAATATGTTTTCAGTCTCGACCATAAGGTAATCGGGATTCAGTACTACTTTTTGGCGCTGTCGGCGGTGTTTGTCGGGATGTTTCTCTCGCTGCTGATGCGCATTCACATGATCTGGCCGACGGCTGTTCTGCCCTTCGTCGGAGAGATTAAGCCTGAGACTTATCTGCAAATCCTCACCATGCACGGCACCATTATGGTGTTCTTCGTGCTGACCACGGCGCCGCAGGGCGGCTTTGGCAATTACTTTCTGCCCATCCAGATCGGCGCGCCGGATATGGCGTTTCCGGTGCTGAACATGCTTTCGTTCTGGACTACGTTTGTGGCGTTCGTGGTGATTCTTGCGGCGTTCTTTGTGACTGGCGGCGCGCCCCTGCATGGCTGGACTGGTTATGCTCCGCTGAGCGCGCTTACTAATTCCGGGCCGGGTGAACAACTGGGCGCGGATCTGTGGATCACGAGCATCGCGATCTTTTGTATTGCGTCGCTGATGGGGGCGTTGAACTTCATCACCACCACGCTCGACATGCGCGCCAAAGGCATGACCATGATGCGCATGCCGCTGACGGTTTGGGCGTGGTTCATCACGGCGATTCTTGGATTGCTGGCATTTGGCGTCTTGCTCTCAGCCGGAATTCTGCTGCTGCTCGACCGCAACCTGGGAACAAGTTTCTACGTTCCCCTGGTCGTAGTGAATGGCCAAGTGATGGGACACAAGGGCGGGTCGCCGCTTTTGTGGCAGCACCTGTTCTGGTTCTTCGGGCATCCCGAAGTCTACATTGCGATTCTGCCGGGCATGGGCGTGGCTTCGCAACTGCTTTCGACGTTCTCGCGCAAGCCGATCTTCGGCTACAAAGCCATGGTGTATGCCATCATGGGCATTGGGATCCTGGGATTCATGGTATGGGGCCATCATATGTTTATGAGCGGTATGAGTCCCTACTCCGCTTTCGCGTTTTCTATCATGACTATGGCGATCGGTGTGCCATCGGCCATCAAGACGTTCAATTGGCTGGGGACGATTTACCACGGGCGGGTGCGATTCCAGACTCCGATGCTATTTGCCATCGGCTTCGTTTCGCTGTTCGTTTCCGGCGGGCTGAGCGGACCGTTTCTGGCGCAGCCGGTGCTCGACATCCCCTTACACGATACAGCATTCGTGGTGGCTCACTTCCACCTGATCATGGGCGTGGCTGCGATCTTCGGGATCTTCGGCGCAACCTACTACTGGTTCCCCAAGATGTTCGGGCACATGATGAACGAGACTCTGGGGAAATGGCATTTTTTCCTCACCCTGATCGGGACATATTGCATCTTCATGCCGATGCACTATTTGGGAATGGCCGGGCAGCCGCGGCGCTACTCGCAGTTCACTGAGCTTGCTTACCTGCACCCGCTGATCCCGCTGAACAAGTTCATTACCTATTGCGCGTTTGTCACCATATCGGCGCAGTTTATCTTCTTGTTTAATTTGTTCTGGAGCATGTTTAAAGGGCCGAAGGCGAGCGACAATCCTTGGGAATCGACTACCTTGGAGTGGACCACAGCCACGCCCCCGCCGCACGATAATTTTGGCGGAGTGACTCCGGTGGTGAATCACGGGCCGTATGAATACAACGTGCCCGGCGCGGCTAAGGATTACGTTATGCAGACTGACCCGGCTACGGTGGCGGCGCATTAACTGCTCTTAGGCGCGGGCGAGTCGCCCGCGCCCACACTAGTATGAGTCCAACCATAACGCGGAAAGAACCGGACATCGGGCGGGGCGGCGGGGAGATTCAGCCGCCCTCTCTCGGGGGCGATGGTAGCGGGAGAGGAGGCGACGGCTTCCCTGACTACGGAGCACGGCTTCGCCGTGCTCGGCTGGGCATGGCGGTGGCCAGCGTCGCCATTGCGATGCTGTTCATCGGAATCACCAGCGCCCTGGTCTTCCGGCAGGGCCTGCCGACCTTTGATGAGCGGACCGGCTCCTACGTCCGCGATTGGATTCCGCTAAACCTGCCGCTGGGGATTTTGCTGGTCAATACACTTTTGCTGGCGATCAGCAGCGTCACCGCGGAGTTAGCGCGGCGGCAGATTACGCGGCAGGCGGCTCTGGCGCCGGTGAAATCTATACCGGGAGTTTCGCTGGGGAGCGAGCGTAGTTTTCCGTGGCTCCCCATCAGCGCGGTGCTTGGGGTCGCGTTTCTGGTGGGACAGTGGAAAGCCTGGCAGGAATTGAGCGACCGCGGTTTCTATCTGGCAACGAATCCCAGCAGCTCGTTCTTTTATCTTTTCACGGCGGCGCATGCCGTCCATTTAACGGGAGGATTAGTGGCCATGGTATACGCCGTCACTTCTTCCCTGCTGCGCCGTCCGATTGAAGCGCGGCGAATTGTGGTGGATATCACCGCCTGGTACTGGCATTTGATGGCGGTATTGTGGGTTTACATTTTTGCGTTGGTGTGGTTCGTGCGGTAGGCAAGATTATCAGCGCCGGCTCTTAGAGCCGGCCACCAGGAGAACTCGCACATGGCTGACGTTGCGGTGCAGCACGGGGTGGGAGTGTATGAGCCTTCCCTGTTCGGCGCCTATTCCAAGAAGATCGGGATGTGGCTGTTTCTGCTCTCCGACACGCTGACCTTCGGGGCGCTATTGTTCGCCTACAGCTACGGACGCATTTCCACGCCTGGCTGGCCTACGCCCTTTGGCAAAGACAGCATCACCAACGCGACTATCATGACGGCGTGCCTGCTCTCCAGTTCGCTGACCATGGTGCTGGGCGTGCTCGCGGCCCGGCGCGGCGACCGCAGTTGGACCCGCAACTGGATGCTGTTCACCATGCTTTTCGGGACGGCGTTCATCGTGCTGCACGCGCGGGAGTGGAACCATCTGATTGAAGAAGGCATGACGCCGTTCAAGAATCCATGGGCGGCGACGGTACCGCAGTTTGGCGGCACGTTCTTTACCTTGACCGGGATGCACATGCTGCACGTCACCATTGGCGTGATTTATCTGGGAGTGGTTTCGTTGCGGAAGAAGTTCCTGCCGATCCTGCTGGGATTGTGGCTGGTGGCATGGCTGGCCACTCCGGCGGACAATGTGTTCCATACCGGGGCACATGTGCTGCTGTTGGGCGCGATAGTTGCGGCAGTGATTATGTTCCTGAAGCCGAAAGACTACGATGCGCACGATGTGGAGATCGCCGGGCTGTACTGGCACTTCGTCGATTTGGTGTGGATGTTTATCTTCCCGCTGGTGTATTTGATGTCGACTAGGGTTTAGAAACTGAGTCATTGATGGATCGGGGGATTTAGAGAGTGAAAATCGCTCAATGGCTTAATGGTTAAGTGATTCAATTCGTTTGGCGGAAAGGGTTCTTACGATGCACGATGTCGCACACGATGAAGGCAAGGCGCAGTATTTGTGGGTCTGGCTGGCGCTGCTGATCTTGACCGCCGTCGAGGTGGTGCTGGCCTATCGGCAGGTGTTTCAGCCGGTCCGAATGCTGGAAGTTCTGATGATTCTTTCCGTCATTAAGTCGGCGCTGATTATCGGATACTTCATGCACTTAAAATATGAGATCGCCGCCATGAAGTGGACTATGATGGTTGCGGTAACGATATGCCTCTGCCTGATGGGCGTCTTCTTCGCCGACGCCATGCGGATTATCACTCTAGGTGTGCGATGAGAGCGCCTCTTGCTAAGCTGAGCTTGTTGCTGTTGCTGTGGGGCGCACCCGCCTTCGGCCAGGGTTGCGCCATGTGCTACGCCAGCGCCAAGGGCACGCCCAGAGAGGGCCAACTCGCCATTAACCGCGGGGTTACGATACTGATGATTCCGCCGTTTGGGGTGCTGACCGTGGGGGTGGGCTTGGCGTTGCGCTATGGGAAGATGCGGGACGAGGAGCGATAGCCCAGTCTGCGTGCATCCGGCCCTGCAAGCCTCGTATCTACAGTCAGAGCAAAGCCGGGCAGAAAACATTGCTTGCAAATAAGAAACGTCCCAGACTCGCTATGAGTCGGGGACGCCCGAACAGCCCTCCCCCAGAACTGCTCAAGCACAAGATACGATCTTACCCGCGAGTTGCATATTTCCACGAACGAGCCATGCGATGGCACGAGGCGGCCTTCGTGTCGATGGCCCGAATAGTCCTTCGGCCCGAATAGTACTTCGACCTGCCGGCGATCGCTCCGACCTCGCTTCAGGATGACAAGACCTTTGGCATGCCAAAGATGGCCATTACTTCAGTGATCCCAGCCCCAGGGGTTGGCCCGCCATCGATCGCTATAATGATGGGGTGCGCTTCTCAGCCGTGGCGCAAGGCCAGAACCGCTAGAAAACAGGGGCAAGTGAGTCAGCTTCGGCTCCCGGCAAAAGCAGAATATCGCCAGATATGACGAAGAATCAACATCCTTTGGAGAAGATACTGGAGAGCCGCATCGCCATCATTGACGGGGCGATGGGAACGACCATCCGCAGCTATGGCATGAAGGAGGCGGACGTCCGCGGGGAACGATTCAGGAATTCGAAAAAGGATCTACTCAACAATGGCGACCTGTTTTCGCTTACCCAGCCGAAGATGATCGGCGATATTCATCGCCGCTTCCTGGAGGCGGGCGCGGATATCATCGAAACCAACACCTTCGGCGCCACCAGCATCGCCCAAAGCGAATTCTTCGTCGATGATCCGCGGGAACATGGGGGACGTAAGGATCCCGCGTTCTATCAGAAGGTGGTCGACGATTCGTTCCTCAACGATCTAGCCTGGGAGGTCAATGAGCAGTCGGCGCGCCAGTGCCGCGACTGGGCGGATCGGGTGGGGAGCGCCACGTCCCGGCAACGCTTCGTGGCCGGAGCCCTGGGACCGCTGACCGTGTCGCTTTCAAACTCGCCGGACGCCGACGATTCGGGCTTTCGCGTGGTGACGTTCGACCAGGTGAAAGCGGCTTATGCACATCAGGCGAGGGCGCTGGTCGCCGGGGGCGCCGATTTTCTCTTGGTGGAGACGATTTTCGACTCTTTGAATGCCAAGGCCGCCCTGGTGGCGATTCGCGAAGTATTTGACGCCGACGGCAAGGAATTGCCGGTGATGATTTCGGCGGCAGTGGGACGCGGCGGCGAGACGCTGATTTCAGCGCAGACCACCGAAGCTTTCTGGAATGCCGTGGAGCACGCCAAGCCCTTTTCGGTGGGGTTGAATTGCTCTCTCGGACCCGACTTGATGTATCCGTTTCTCGAGGAGCTTTCCGAGAAGGCCAAGGTGCCGATTTCCTGCTACCCGAATGCCGGGCTGCCGAATCCGCTATCGGCGACCGGATTTGATCTGGGACCGGAGGACATGGCCCGTTATCTGGGCGAGTTTGCGCGCGGCAGGTTGATCAACATTGCCGGCGGTTGCTGCGGCAATACACCGGAGCACATTGCAGCCATTGCTAAGGTGATGGAGGGATGCCCTCCTCGAAAGTGGAATATGCACCTCTCCGAAGAATCATTAGCACCGCAAAGCGAGAGTCGAGCGTGAGCGTTTCCGAGAGCATTCGCGTGTCCGAGACCGTGACTGGGACGAAGCCCATGGTACAGAAACCGCTCCGTCTTTCCGGGTCGCAACCGTTCACCCAGCAGCCGGGCGTTTATATGGTAATCGGCGAGCGGACCAACGTGGCCGGTTCGCCCAAGTTCGCGAAGCTGATCAAAGCCGGCCGGTACGAAGAAGCGGTAAGCGTGGCCCGGCAACAGGTGGAGAATGGGGCGAACGTGCTCGACATCTGCATGGACGAGGGCATGATTGATGGTGTCGCTGCCATGACCCGCTTCCTGCAACTGCTGCAAAGCGAACCGGAGGTCGCAAAAGTCCCCTTCATGGTGGATTCCTCGAAGTGGGAGGTCATCGAGGCCGGCCTGAAGTGTATGCAGGGCAAGGGAATCGTCAACTCGATTTCGCTGAAGGAAGGTGAGGAAAAGTTCCGCAAGAACGCCGCCGCGATTCTCAAGTACGGCGCCGCCGTAGTGGTGATGGCTTTCGACGAGCAGGGGCAGGCCGCGACTTATGAGGACAAAATCCGGGTGTGCGAGCGCGCCTACCGGACACTGGTGGATGAGGTAGATTTCCCGCCGGAGGATATTATCTTCGATCCCAATATTCTCACGGTAGCCACCGGCATGGAGGAACACAACAACTACGCGGTTGATTTCATCACTGCCACCCGCTGGATCAAGGCGAATTTGCCGCACGCGAAAGTAAGCGGCGGCATCTCCAACATTTCGTTCAGCTTCCGCGGCAACAACAAAGTGCGCGAGGCCATGCACTCGGCGTTTCTCTATCACGCCATTGCCGCCGGGATGGACATGGGAATCGTGAATGCGGGAATGCTCGAGGTGTATGAGGAAATTGAGCCGGAGCTGCGGGAGATGGTCGAAGATGTATTGCTCAATCGCCGCCCGGATGCGACCGAGCGCCTGGTGGAATACGGCGAAATCCTCAAGAGCTCGGGCACCTCTGCCGCCAGCGAAAAGAAGGCTGAAGAGTGGCGGCACGGCACGGTTGAGGAACGGCTGTCGCACGCGCTGGTCAAGGGGATCGACAGCTATATCGAGATCGACACCGAGGAGGCACGGGTGAAGCTGGGCCGCCCTTTGGCGGTGATCGAAGGCCCGCTGATGACAGGAATGAGCGTGGTGGGCGACCTATTTGGGGCAGGCAAGATGTTTTTGCCGCAGGTGGTGAAGTCAGCGCGGGTTATGAAAAAGGCAGTGGCTTACCTGACCCCGTTTATGGAAGCGGAGAAGGCGGCGGCGGAGGCGGCCGGGCTGACCGTGCGGGCGCAGGGCAAAATCGTACTGGCCACGGTAAAGGGCGACGTTCACGACATAGGAAAGAACATTGTGGGTGTCGTGCTCGCCTGCAACAACTATGAAGTCATCGATATGGGCGTGATGGTGCCTTGCGAAAAAATTCTGGAACGCGCCAGAGCTGAGCAGGCTGACATGATCGGACTGAGTGGTCTGATTACGCCTTCCCTCGACGAGATGGTGCACGTGGCGCGCGAGATGGAGCGCCAGGGGTTCAAGCTGCCGCTGCTGATCGGCGGCGCCACCACCAGCCGGGCCCACACCGCAGTGAAAATCGCGCCGAACTACAGCCAGCCGGTGGTACACATCCTGGACGCCAGCCGTGCGGTGCCGGTGACGACCAAACTCCTGAGCGAGGACGCCAAGCCGGCGTTCGTAGCCGAGCATCGCGCGGAGTATGAGGCGATCCGCAAGAATTATTCAGCGCCAAAGTTGGCGGTCGTCTCTCTGGAAACAGCTCGAAAGCGCCGAACGCCGATCCGGTGGCGTCTCGAAGAGTTGCCCAAGCCATCATTCACCGGCGTGCGTGTGCTGAACGACTTTCCTTTGGCAACCTTGCGCGAGTTTATCGACTGGTCGCCGTTCTTCCATACCTGGGAGCTGAAGGGGGTCTACCCACGCATTTTTGATCACGCAGAATACGGGGCGCAGGCGCGGCAGCTCTTTGAGGAAGCGAATGCCCTGCTGGAAAAGATCATTGCCGAGAGTCTGCTCACGGCGCGCGGCGTGTACGGCCTCTTCCCTGCCATTGCGGTCGGCGATGATGTGCAGCTCTATACCGATGAAGCCCGCTGCCAAACTCTGGCGAGATTTCATTTCCTGCGCCAGCAATCGAACCGCGAAGGCTCGGAGCCATGCCGGTCCCTGGCCGACTTCATCGCGCCGAAGGAGACGGGACTGCCCGATCACGTCGGCGCCTTCGCTGTGACCAGCGGAATCGGTCTGAAAGAGCTTTGTGACCGGTTCAAAGCCGGGCACGACGATTACAACGCGATCATGGCTGAAGCGCTCGCCGATCGCCTGGCGGAGGCATTCGCGGAATGCCTGCATAAGCGCGTGCGGGAGGAGTGGGGCTACGGTTGCGGCGAAGGCCTTAGCACCGAGGACCTGATCGGAGAGAAATATCGCGGAATCAGGCCAGCCGCCGGCTATCCCGCCTGCCCGGATCATACCGAAAAGGGCACGCTGTGGCACCTGCTCGATGTGCAGGCGAATACCGGAATGCAGATTACCGAGTCATTTGCCATGTGGCCGGGATCGAGCGTAAGCGGGCTTTACTTCGCGCATCCGGAATCGCGCTACTTCATGTTGGGGAAGATCGATCGCGATCAGGTCGCCGACTACAGCGACCGCAAAGGCATGAGTGTGGCGGAAGTCGAACGATGGCTGGGGCCGAATCTGAATTACGATCCGGCAGAGTGACCAAGATCAAGTATCCGACAAAACTGCAAACCGGAGAGGCCACGGGGAAGCACAGGAGAGTTCATATGCTTAGCAAGAGTTTCCCTAAGCTCCCGGGGGAATTGACGCCGGTGCTCCATGCCGCACTTCGTCCTGATTGAAGACGGCATTGGCGCCCATGTGCGCCGGCATGGGCGCGAGCATCTGCTCCTTGCGATAGACCAGATTGCTGGCGTTGAAGCTGGCGATCTCGAAGCCGTGGCCGTGGGTGATGGCGTCGGTGGGGCAGGCCTCCACGCAGTATCCGCAAAAAATGCAGCGGTTGTAGTCGATGTTGTAGACCTTGGCGTAGCGCTCGGCGCCGCTGACGCGGTTCTCTTCGGTGTTTTCGGCCGCCTCGATATAAATGCAGTTCGACGGGCAATTGGCCGCGCACAGGAAGCAGGCGACGCACTTCTCCAGGCCGTTCTCGTCGCGCTGCAGCACGTGCACGCCGCGATAGCGCTCCTGGAACTTGGCGCCCCGCAAGGGTCCCTGGCCCGTCGGGATAATTCTCGACGATGGTCGGCTGGAACATCTCCATGAAGGTGATGCTCATGCCCTTGGCGATGGCGGCAATGTTTTTCAGCACTGGCATGGGTCTAGTATAGCGGAAGCGGCGAGGGATCGCCGTTGCCCACGTAGGGGCGAATGCCTCGTCCGCCCGCCTTTGCCAGCTGGAGCCCGCGCCCCGACGAAGGCGTCCGGGCTACGTGAATCGTGCTTGGGGGCCGTGCTAACCTTGATTCAACGTGACCCAGACCCTGCTTGAAATCTTCCAGGAAAGCTACCGCGAGCTTCGGCCTGGGACTGCTGTGCCCGATCTGGCGGTGGAGTTCTACCGCTTTGCCAACATCAACAACAATATTCGGCTGCGCGAGGGGAAGCTGCGGGTGCGGGTCTCCGATCTGCTGGAGGGGGCTCCGGAGGCGGTGCTTGCGCGCGCTGGCTCATATTTTGATGGCCAAGATGTATCGTCAGCCCATCGAGCGCGCCCAAAGCCACCGGTATCGCAAGTATGTTTCGAGCCATGAGATCACCGACAAGGCACATCTCGTCCGGCAAACGCGTGGACGCAAGCGGCTGCGTTCTCCGCAGGGGCATTTCTATGATCTGGACGCGATCTTCGACGATCTGAATACGCGATTCTTCCATGGCTTGCTGGGGCGGCCGCAGATGAGCTGGAGCCAGGTGGGCGCGCGGCGGCGGCTGGGCCATTACGATGTCTCTCACAATGTCATAATCATCAGCCGGGTGTTCGATCACTTTTCGGTGCCGCGGTACGCGGTCGAGTACATCGTTTATCACGAGATGCTGCACCTGCGGCACCCGGTGAAACTGAACGGCAGTCGGCGTTGCGTGCATTCGGCGGAGTTTCGGGCAGATGAGAAGCTCTTCCCCAAATTCGATGCGGCGAAGCGGTTCCTCAGGAAGCTCTCTCGCGTTCCGATCTGATCCCCTATTGCGCTGAATGCGCGTTGACGCATGCGAGCCAGAAGACTATCCTAAGGACTGGGCAGCTAGTTGCAACTGAGTTGCAATAGTAGGCTGGCAACATAGCACCTGTTTCTTGTTAAGAAAGAGGCTTTTTTCTAGATGATCCAGGCCTTTATTGTCACTCTGCGCGAAGGCGTTGAAGCCGCATTGATCGTGGGCATCACGCTGGCTTACCTAGCCAAAATCGACCGCCCAGAGCTGCGGAAATCCGTCTATGCGGCGCTAATTGCCGCTTTTGTTGGGAGCATCGGCGTGGCGGTGCTGCTCTCGCGCACGCAATGGAACGAAGACATTTTCGAAGGCTGGATCATGCTGGCGGCCGCGTTCTTCGTGGTCACGATGATCGTCTTCATGATGCGCACCGGCCGCAAGCTGAAAGGACAGATCGAGGGGAAGCTGAGCACGCTAGCCGCGGAAAGCTCGCGTGCCGGCCTTTTTCTGTTCGTCTTCCTGATGGTGTTTCGCGAGGGCGTGGAAACCGTACTGATCCTGGGCGCGGTCACGCTGAACTCCACGGAATTGCTGAGCTTTTTGGGCACGCTGGCGGGTGTGGCGGTCGCCATTCTGTTTGGAGTGATATTCGTCAAAGGCAGCGTGCGCATCAATCTGCAGAAGTTCTTCCGGGTGACCACAGTCATCCTGTTTTTTGTGGCCGCGCAACTGATCGTCTCCGGCCTGCATGAATTGTCGGAGAATGGCGTGCTGCCCTCGTCCAAGCGGGAGATGGCGTTGGTCGGTCCGATCGTCCGCAACGACATGTTCTTCTTCGTGACGATTCTGGCGCTGGCGGCGCTGATGGTGTTGCTCGAGGTTAAACGGAGGGAGCCCGCTTCCCTGCCCTCCTCTCCGGCCGAGCGCCGCAAGGTAGCATGGAGCGCCCGCCGCGAGCGCCTTTGGATGGTTTCCGTGTATGCCAGTTCTTTCCTTTTCATCATGCTGGTGACGGCGGAGTTCATCTACGCGAAGAGCGTGAGCGCGCTTTCGCCGGCGACGGAAGTCACATTCGTGAACGGACAGGTGAACATTCCGCTGGCCAAGGTTTCGGATGGCGACCTGCATCGCTTTCAGACCAATGAAAACGGCACCGAGGTGAGATTCTGGCTCTATCAGAAGCCGGATGGAAAGATTGCCACCGTGTTTGACGCGTGTGAAATCTGCGGCGCGGTGGGGTTTTACAAGGGACCGCACGGGGTAATCTGCAAGAATTGCGCGGCGCCGATCAACGCCCAGTCTGTGGGCACGAAGGGCGGGTGCAATCCGATTCCGCTGCAGGCGGAGCAGACCGCGGACGCGATCATTATCAAGGAGGCGGACATCGCGGCTGGAACGCGCATGTTCCAGCAATAATCGATGTTTGTGCGCCTGCTCTACGAATCCTTCCGGCGGCAGAAGCGGCGCAAGCTGCTGGCGGGAGTCGCCGTTACCCTGGGCGTAGGCGTGGCGACGGCGATGATTGCAGTTGCCACCGACGTGGGCGACAAGATCAACCGCGAACTGCGCAGCTACGGCGCCAATCTGATTGTTACCCCGCAGGAAGATACTCTGGACGTCGAAATCGGGGGCGTGAACCTCAAGCCGCCCAGCGACGGCGCGTACTTGAACGAAGCCGACCTTCTCAAGATCAAAGGAATGTTTTGGGGCAACAACATTCTGGGTTTCGCGCCCATGCTGCCGGTGAATGTCAGCGTGGGCGGGGATGCTAGGACTCTCACTTTACTAGGGACTTATTTCTCTAAGCCATTGAGCTTTGGCAAGGAAACCTTTGTGACGGGTGTGCGAAAAACGCATCCCTGGTGGAGAGTCGAGGGCTCGTGGCCGGATGACAACTCGGGCGATGTTTTATTGGGAAAGCGGCTTGCGGCGCGACTTTCGCTGGAACCGGGCGATGAGATTCAAATCGCGGGTGGGCCGCACCATATTGCCGGGATTCTTTCTACAGGCGGCGACGAAGATGAACAAATCCTCGCGCCTCTGAGCCTGGCGCAGCAGATTCTTAATAAGCCGGGCGCGGTGCGGCGAGTCTATGTCAGCGCGCTTACCAAGCCGGAGGATGCGTTTGCCCGCCGCGATCCCAAGTCGATGAGCCCGGAGATGTACGACCGCTGGTACTGCTCGCCCTATCCGCAGGCCATTGCCTTCCAGTTGCAGGAAGCGATTCCGCACTCACACGCCGAGCAGATCCGCCAGGTAGCGAGCAACGAGGGCACGGTGCTCTCGCGGATCACGGGACTGATGCTGCTGGTGACGCTGGCGGCGCTGCTGGCCTCGGCGCTGGCAGTTTCTGCCGCGATGGCCACCGCCATTTTTGAACGCCGTACGGAAGTGGGTTTGATGAAGGCGCTGGGCGCGGGGGATTTTGCCGTAGCCGCGCTATTCTTCGCGGAGGCCGCGCTGCTGGCGGTGTTTGGCGGCGCTGCGGGCTTCGCTGGAGGTGCGCTACTGGCGCGCGAAATCGGGCGCTCGATTTTTGGATCGGAGATTACCATCCAGCCAGTGCTGCTTCCCGTGATTTTAGTCATCGCCGTGATTGTGACTTTTGCCGGCAGCGCAGCCGCGATCCGGCGAGCGGTGAAGTTCGATCCCGTGCAGGCGCTGAGAGGTGAGGCATGAGTTCACAGCCGTCCTCCGCCGCAAGCAGGCGCGCCGCTGTACCGCACACCTCGATGTTCCTGCGCATGTTGATTCGAGCTGCGGTGCTACGCCGGGGACGTGCCGCTGCCGCCTTGCTGGCCATGGTTGTGGCGGCAGCGGTGGCGACGGCGATGCTCAATCTGTACGTGGACGTACAGGCAAAATTGCGCGGCGAATTTCGTAAGTATGGCGCGAACGTGGTTGTGGTTGCGAAAGACGGTCAGGCGCTCCCTGCCGAAGCTCTGCCGGCAGTCGAGGCCACGCTCGCCGGTCGTGGAATTGCTGTCCCATTCGCTTACGTACTGGCCCGTACCTCAGCAGGTCAGTCCGTGGTGGTAGCTGGAACGGATTTCGATGAGGTACGCAAACTGGATAGCTGGTGGTCGGTTAGCGCGTGGCCAAAAGGTGTGCACGACGCGCTACTCGGCGTACGCGCTGCCTCTGTAGTTGGCCCGCCAGGGCAATCTTTCGATCTCAGCTTTCAGGGGCGCCGCATTCACTTGAATTCCGCCGGGACTCTGCAAACCGGAGCTTCCGAAGACAGCCGTATTTATCTTTCGCTCAGCGACTTTGAAGCCTGGACCGGGGTGCAGCCCTCTACCATCGAGATTGCGGCGTCAGGCTCTGCTGCCGACGTTGAGGCGTTGGTGCGTCAGCTTGGGCAGGTCCTTCCCGGCGTTGAAGTCAGGCCGGTGCGGCAAATCGTCGAGGGCGAGGCGCGAGTACTGGGGAAAACGCGGGCGACGCTACTGGCCGCAACCGGCCTCATCGTTCTGACCGGGGCGTTGTGTGTGCTGGCCACCTTGATGGGATGGGTATTTGACCGGCGTCGCGACTTTGCCATCATGAAAGCGCTCGGAGCTTCCGACCGATTGATCAGTGGATTTTTCGCCGCCGAGGCCGCGGCATTGGGTGTGGTGGGAGCGGTGATAGGTTTCGCCATCGGCGTGGGTGTGGCGGCCTGGATCGGCCGGGTAAATTTTCACGCTCCGGTGATGCCGCGTTGGAGCGTCCTGCCGCCGGTGCTGGCGGGCAGTGTGGCGGTGGCGTTGCTTGCGGCGGTTGCTGCCGATTACATTGCTGCGGCGGGTACAGCCAGCTATGATTCTGCGAGGAGAATGATTTGATCAGGTTGAACAATGTGAGCCGGGAATATCCTGCCAGGGCTGAAGCTCCGGGTGGCATGATCCGCGCGTTGGATGACTTCTCGCTCAGCGTGGATCCTGGCCAGTGGATCGCAGTCATGGGTCCATCGGGCTCCGGCAAGTCGACGCTGGTGAACCTGATTGGCTGCCTCGACCGGCCGAGTTCCGGCGAAATCTGGCTGGATGGAGAGAACGTCGCCAGCCTGTCGGCCTCCGATCTGAATCGCGTGCGGGCGGAGAAAATCGGGTTTATCTTCCAGCAATTTCATCTGATTCCCTACCTCACGGCGCTGGAGAACGTCATGCTGGCGCAATACTTCCATAGCATGACCGATGAGCAGGAGGCGCTGGAAGCGCTGGCGCGCGTGGGGCTGAAAGAGCGAGCACAGCATGTGCCCTCGCAACTTTCCGGCGGGGAGCAGCAGCGAGTGTGCATTGCGCGCGCACTAATCAACGATCCCAAAATCGTGCTCGCCGATGAACCGACCGGCAACCTGGACGCGCTTAACGAGGAAATCGTTCTGCGCCTGCTGCGCGAATTGCATCAGCAGGGGCGCACCATTGTGATGGTTACGCACGATCCCGTGGTGGCGCGCCTGGCCGACCGGCGAATCGAGCTGCATCATGGCAAAATTGCCGCGCAGGAAGTTTTTTCCATGGCCGACGAGGAGCAGTTTGACGAAGTCCTCGAAGAACTCTGGGTGCTGGCGGAGAATGGCGAGATTGCGGAGCTGGAGCACATGGAAGTGCATGGGGCGCTGCCGGTGAGCATTGCGGTCGAGAAGATGGCAGAGATGGGCCTGGTCGCGGCCAGCCCGCATCCTCCGCAGGCGCACAATCACAAGGCGTTTACCAATCCTTGCCACGACGCGCTGAAGCCGGCCGGCAGTTCCATCGGGGATGGCAGCATGGTGATCGAGCTTACCGACCGAGGCCGCCAGCGCGCCGCCGATGTGATCCGCCGTCATCGCTTAGCCGAGCGTCTTTTCACCGACAGCCTAGCCATGGACAGCGAATCGGAAATCGAGCAACAGGCTTGCAAGTTCGAGCACATCCTCTCGCCCGAGGCGACAGATAAGATCTGCAAATTCTTGGGCCATCCGCGAACTTGCCCGCATGGGGCGCCGATTCCGCCGGGAGTGTGCTGTGGACGAGTGGAGGGTGTGTTTAGGCAGGACTCCACGTCAGTTTCCACGAGTTAGGATGTATGGCAGAGACGCGTCGCGACTTTCAACAGCTCGCAAGGCTAAGGCTCAGGGAAGCCCGAGTACTGATACAGAGCGGCAATCTCCAGGGCGGATACTACTTGGCAGGACTGGCAGTCGAATGCGCTGTAAAAGCCTGCATCGCTAAGAATACCAGCCGTCACGACTTTCCCCCGAATCAAAACGCTATCAGGGACATTTATCCCCATGACCTTGCTAAACTGGTGGGTGCCGCGAAGCTTCAGTCAGCACTGGATGCAGACACGCGGAAGAATCAATCGCTCAGAGCTAACTGGGATGTTGTCAAAGATTGGACTGTAAACAGCAGATACGTGGTTAGCGGCCTCAATGCCGGTGACCTTTACGGTGCAATTGCGGGCAGGAATGGAGTAATGCCATGGCTACGGCAGCGCTGGTAGACAGCGATATAGAGATCGGACGGCGAATTGTTGCCGCGCTTACGCGAGCGTCCATACCGGTGACCGTCTATCTATGGGCTTTCATCCCCCAACTCGAAGAATGGCAGTTCATGATTGCGACTCCTCTTGTCGATACCAAGGGGCCCCGCGCCGCGTACACCGAGGTTAATAGAGCATTGGAGAAAGAAGGAGTGTTCGATGATGCTCCCTCGCGGCGCATTTTTCTCAAAAGTCCTCAGGACCGTACGCTGAAATTGCTCGAAAAACAAAGTCGCGGCATTGCGCATGAAGACTTTCAGGTAGTGAATGCCACTGTTGCGGGGAGCTTTGTTGAGGATGCGTATCTCTACAGTGGCTCGATCCATATCGTGCAATCGGAGAATGCAGTTACTGGCACGGAGGTTTATATGATCATCTACACGCCATACGCGGGCTCGGTTAGCGCCGCAGCACCGGCCGTGCGAATGGAAGGCGCAGAGAAACTTCGCTCCTTTCTTGAGAAACGGCTGCACATTGCAGCGGACGTGGTTGATTCTGCGCTTCGCACACTCGAACTGCAGCGCAGTGTCTCTATTCCCAATGTTGAATTGAAAAACGCCGAACTTCGAAGACTAGGGCTAGCGTAACCCTTTGTCGCCTAAGATGGTCGGACGAAATCTTCCATGAGCATCCGGCGACCCACTATCGGCGTTTTCGACTCCGGCTTCGGCGGGCTCACCGTCCTTAAAGCATTACTTGAGGTAATTCCGGACGCCGACTATCTCTATTTCGGCGACACTGCCCGCCTGCCCTACGGCTCGAAATCAGTGGAGACTGTCGCCAAGTATGCGGTGGAGGCGGCTCACTATCTCGAATCCGAGAGAGCGGGGATGTTGGTGATTGCCTGCAATACGGCAACCGCTCTGGCTTTGGACCAAATCACTAGCGCGTCCGGAGTTCCCGTGATCGGGGTGGTCGAACCTGGTGCGGAACGCGCTTCCGCGGCCAGCAAGAAGCGCAAGGTCGCGGTCATCGGGACCGAAGCCACGGTTTGCAGTCACGCTTACCTCAAGGCCTTGGAGGCGCGTGGCGTACAGGCGCGAGAAAAGGCTTGCCCGCTTTTGGTGCCGCTGGTGGAAGAAGGTTGGACCGAGCATCCGGTCACCGAGCAAGTGGCACGAATTTATCTGGACGAAGTGTTCGTCGGCTTCAAGTCTGCGGATGTATTGCTGCTGGGCTGCACGCATTATCCGCTGATCAAGCCGATCCTGCGTCGCGCCCTGCCTGAGCATGTAACGATTGTGGACTCGGCGGAATCCACTGCGCACGTTGTGGCGGAGCAACTGCGCCGGACGCAGCCATCTTCGAAGAAGAGCGCACGGCGCTCGCCGCGGCTCCGGTTTTTTGCCACCGACTCGATAGAAAAATTTCGCCGGCTGGGACCGCGATTTCTTGGCTGCCCGATTGAGGACGTTCAGCACGTGGATCTCAAAGAATAGACTGATTGTGCGAGAAATCCGGGAAGGGCATGGCTTCCAGCCATGCCACAAGGTGCGTCCTATTTGAGCACGCGCCGCTGCGGTGCAACTACCGCGGCTGCGGAACGAAGGCGATCCCTCAGACGCTAAAGCACGGAGTCAAATACCCGGGACGGCACGGCTGAAGCCGATGCCCTTCCCCATATCCGATACGGGATGATCTTCCAGCGCGGCGTCCTCCCAGAGCTCCTTTTCCGAATTGCTTCCCGTCTCCGCCTGAGTTAGCATCATCTTGCTCTCGCGGTTCTCCCTTCCTTCCAATCCCCACCCCAACTTTCACACGCGCTTGCTGCATTGCGTGTGCAAAATGAGGTGGTTGCGCCTAAGGCCATACCAGATATAGTGTTTTATTCCTTGACCCCGGCGCGATTTCGCCGTTAAAGTAGCTCTAACTTGTGCCTGCCCCTCCAGCTAGGGGAGGCGTTTGCCGGAGCCAGCCGTAGGGCGAGCCTGATTGGTAAACAGGCAAGAATCCCTGCTCTACCGCCAAGCTCGTAGACGCGCGTAACAGTCGGCGAGACGCCGGCGCTACATTTACGGCCGGTTTTACAGGAGTCCTAATTGCTCAAACTGAAAAGGCTTCAGATTCTCGGGTTCAAATCGTTCTGTGACCGCACCGAACTCAAGTTCCACGGGGACGGCATCGCGGCCATCATCGGCCCCAACGGATGCGGCAAGTCCAACATCGCGGACGCCATCTCCTGGGTGCTGGGCGAGCAATCGGCCAAGACGCTGCGCGGCTCGCGCATGGAAGACGTCATCTTCGCCGGCACGCGCGACCGCAAGCCCACCGGAATGGCGGAGGTGTTGCTCACGCTGATCGATCCCGAAGTCTATGACGGCGTGGACGCCAATGAACCGACTGAAGTCGAGATCCAGGACGAACTCCCCAGCGAGCACTGGGATGAAGCCGGAGTTCGGGCGCAAGCCGCGGAAGAGACCGAGCGCCTGACCGAAGAAGCGCAACCGGGAAGAGTAGAGGAAGTAGAGGGCGCGTCCTTCGCGGCAACCTCAGACAATGGAACGTCCGGGCGTGTCGCGCTGTCCGGAATCGAAGCGAGGCATCGGAAACGGTAGAAACACCAGCCGGGCCGGTGGTCGTGCTCAAAATTCGCCGGCGCAAATTTCAGCAGCAGTTTCGCGCCGGAGAGATCGTGGTGACGCGCCGTTTGTTCCGCTCGGGCGATAGCGAATATCTGCTGAATGGCCGGATGTGCCGACTGCGCGACATTCAGGAATTGTTCATGGGCACCGGCCTGGGGCCGGAGTCTTATGCGCTGATCGAGCAGGGGCGCATCGGACAAATTCTGAGCAGCCGTCCCACCGACCGCCGCGCCATTATCGAAGAAGCTGCGGGCATCACCAAGTTCAAAACCAAGAAGCGGCTGGCCGAAGCTCGCCTGGAAGACGCGAAGATCAACCTGGCGCGCGTCAACGACATTTTTGACGAAGTGACGCGGCAGATGAATTCGCTGAAGCGGCAGGCCGCGAAGGCCGAGCGCTATGCCAAGCTGCGCGACGAAATGCGCGCCAAGCTGCGCCTGGTGCTGGCCAGCAAGTTCGCCCAACTCGACTACGAAAGCACCCAGTTGGATGGGCAGTTGAACCGGCTCTCCGAGGTCATGCGCGCAGCAGTCCGAGTCGGTGCAGCAATTTGAGGCGGAGAGCACCGAGCGCACGCAGCGCGGCTACGCCATCGAAGGCGAATTGCGGGAGAACCGCGAGCGGCTGAACCAGATCAAGCTGGAAATCGGACCGCGCGCTGGCGCAGCGCCGCCACAATCAGGAACGCTGCTCGGAATTGGTGACGCGGGCGATCTCCTCGCAGGCGGAATCGAATCAGGCGCGCGAAAGGCTGGCGGCGTTAGAAGCGGAACTCGAGTCCAATCGCCAGTTGCTGGGTTCGGCGACCGTCGACCTGGCTGCTGCCCGAACGCGCATGATGCAAAGCCAGCAAGAGGCCGCCGATGCAGCCCAGTCCCTGGCGGAGTTGGAGCATCATCAGGAAGCCTCGCGGGCCGCGATTCTGGACGCGGTGGCTTCCGCCTCCGACCTCCGCAATCAGCTTACGCAGGCGGAAGAGCGCCTGGCGGCGGTCGATCGCGAGGCGCAGCGCCTGCACGCCGAGATGGCCACCGCGCACTCCCAGGTCGAAGCCTTTGGCGGACAGCGCGGTCAGTTGGCGCTGGAGTTCGAAACTGTATCGCAGCGCGTCGCGGGACTGACGGAAGAAATTGTTCAAACCCGGCAGGCGCTGGAAGCCAAGCGCCGCGCCGAGAGCGAAGCGAAGAGCCGGTTGGACAGCCTGCGTGCTCAGTACGCGACAGCCTTCGGCAAGAAAGGCTCGCTCGAAGCGGTCATCGCCGAGCACGGGTACTCCACCGAGTCCGTGCGGCGCCTGTTCCAGTCCGGAGGAATGCATGGCGGTCTCGCTCCGGCAGGTGTGCTGGCCGATTTTCTAGAAGTCGAGCCGCGCTTCGAGGGCGTGGTCGAAGACTTTCTGCGCGACGAACTCAACTACGTAGTGGTGAAGTCGTGGGATGCCGCTCGGGAGGGCCTGCGTCTGCTGAGTTCGAATGTAGACGGCCGAGCCACGTTCCTGGTTCACCCCGATGACTCACAGGCCCGCTTCTCCTTTCTGGTGGATGAGGCCGGCCAGCCCGCTCCGCCGCATGAATCCATCCTACCGCTCAAGCACGCCGTCCGAGTGCTCAATGGTTTCGGCCGATCGCTGGAGGTGATTCTGCCCAAGCTGCGCGACGGCTACATCGTGCGCGATCCCGCGTTCGCGCGTGAGCTGGCTCTGGAAAATCCCAATGCGTTCTTCCTTTCGCAAAGCGGCGAGTGCTTCCACAACGTAACCGTGACCGGCGGCAAGCAGCGTGCAGAAGGCCCGCTTTCCATGAAGCGCGAGCTGCGCGACGTGATGAAGATGCTGGTGGAACTCGAAGCCGCGTTGCGCAACGAAGAAACTCTGGTCCTTACCCTGGGACGCGAAATCAAAGACCTGACTTCCCTGCTGGATCGCCTCGAGGCCGGCAAACGCCAGGCCGAAACCCAGGCCATGACGTCGGGCCATCTGCTGCAGCAGCTCGATTCCGAGATGGAGCGAGTCGTCGAGCGCCTGCTTACTTCCGAACAGGAGGTCCGCCGTCTGGCCGCCGAGCGGGCGGAGCAAGAGTCTCTGGTAAGCGCGCGGCAAGCGGAGATGGCGGTGCTGCAGGAACGGCAAGCAGAATTAGAGCGGTTCGCTACCGCTGCCCAGGAGCAACTGGCCGGCCTGCGTGAACGCCGCGATCTGGCCGCGCAAAACGCTTCGCTGGATCTGGCAGGAGTGGCGGCGCTGGAAGAACGGCACCGCGCCGCTGCGGCGGGCCTCGAGCGAATCGAGTCGCTGGTTTCCGAGATGCGCGGCCGCTTGCACCAACTACGCTCGCAGATCGATTCGGCCTTCACCGAGATTCTGGAGCGCGAGGACAACAACCAGGAGATTGCCCGCCTGCTGGAGGACATCCAGCTCGAACGCAATGCCTGCGAGGCCCGCGACGGTTTGCTGGAGTTCGAGTCCGAACAGGTCCGCGCGCGGCTGGCGGAGATCGACGAAGCTCTGCGCTACGCTCGGCAATTGCTCGAACAGGCGCGCGATCGCCGGGCGGAGATTTCCGCAGCCGCCGCAAAACTACACGTCCGACGCCCAATACATGGCCGAAACCTGCCTGAACGAACTCGGCGTGCAACGGCACGAGTTGATGGCTGATCTCACCGTCCCCATCGCCGCCGATGAGCAGTTGGCGATGGAGGATCAAATCTATCGTGACATGCGCGCGCGGCTCGAAGCCATGGGCCCGGTCAATATGATGGCGCTTGAGGAATACAAGGAGACCGCCGAGCGCCACGCGTTCCTTGAGACGCAGCGGAAAGATCTGCTGGACTCCATCGCAGAACACGCAGGCCACGATCAAGGAGATCGATGTCTTCTCCCGGCAGAAGTTTGAAGAGGCGTTCCACAAGATCAACGAAAACTTTCACACGACCTTCGACAAACTCTTCGGCGGCGGCAATGCCTTCATGCGCCTGACCGACGAAGAAAACAGCGCGGAGAGCGGCATCGACGTTGTAGCGTCGCCTCCCGGCAAGAAGCTGCAAAACGTTCTGCTGCTCTCGGGCGGAGAAAAGGCGCTGACGGCTTTGGCGCTGCTGGTGGGAATCTTCCAATATCAGCCCAGCCCGTTCTGCATCCTCGACGAAGTCGATGCCCCGCTCGACGAAGCCAACATCAGCCGCTTCACCGATCTGGTGAAAGAGATGAGCGTGAAGACCCAGTTCGTGCTCATCACCCACAGCAAGAAGACGATGAGCATCGCGCCGGTGCTGTATGGCGTGACGATGCAGGAGCCGGGGGTGTCGAAGCTGGTGTCGGTGCGGTTTGGAGAGACGGCATAGAGGCCTCCGAGCTATGCTTTCCTCGGCGACCTTTGCGGTTTAAGATTTGGTTGATCGACATTGCAGAGTATCAGAGATGGGATTGTTTCTATCAACGAAAGCCTTCAAGAGCAATCCGAGGCCGAAAGACGTTCCAAGCAGAGTAAACAACCGGAACAAGTTTCATCGCCAACTATTATCAGCATTCCCGAGGGCGTAGAGGTCCGCAAAAACGCAACCGATCAAGCAGGCGACAATGAACGTCACGCACAGAACCTACTGATACAGAGGTCGATTCGCAATATTCAGAAATGGACGCTTATCGCGGTTTCCGTTTATGCCGCGGTTGCCACATTCCAATGGTTCCAAATGAAGCGAGCTACTGACATTGCTGCCGAGGCGTTCACGACGGATGCGCGCCCTTACGTTGTCATCGACAACGTCAAGAGGAACTTCATAGTCACCAACAAACAAACCGACGCGTTTAAGATTATCCCCCAGTGCTTCGACAATAGCGGGCGCATTTGTGTTGAACTCGACTACACCGTAACGGGCCGAACGCCTGCAATTGGTGTCCAGCGCGTCATTCACGTCATATCCGAAGAGAATCCTATTAACGCTAAGCAGAAAATCGAAAGTCTCATCACGCAATGCCCTCAGCAGGCTAATGGATGGCCCCCGATGAGCACCGGTAGCCACCAATGGATTGATTCCAGTGCGGAAACGTTTACGCCTGAGCAAGCCGAGCGAATCGTCAACGATAAGGCAATTATGTACGTCTACGGGGCGATTCAATACCGCGATCTCTTTTTGAAGTGTCACGTGACCAGATTTTGCTTTGTCCAGCCAGTGCAAAGCCAGTGCCCTGACAAGGGAGGGTGTTCCGGCAACTGCGAATATGGAAACTGGATTGACCGGGATGAGGACTTACCCAAAAGCCAATAGGACTAGCCATGTCACGAGGGCCAGCGTGACAATCCACCGCATGTGCCCGAATCAAGTTTAGTGCTGAAAAGTTTGCTCGACTGCCAACAGTTGCCACCGGTCGCCAGCCATCTACTTTTGAAGGTGTCTGAGTCGGTAAACAACTTGACAACTGTCTTCATCGGAAAAAAGAGCTTCGCGCCCGTCTTCCGGCAACCCGATAAAACCATATTTTCGATAGAAGCTAGCCGCCTCGTCGTCTTCGATCACAGCGCTTGCTTTGTTCCGAATAGGCTTTCGCAGCCTTGCGCAGGCCTCATTCGGCTCCGGCGGATTCATCAAAGCCTCGGCAAATTTGCGCTGATTGGGCTCGCTCATTTCGATGACGGTGTGTTCCTGGACATCACGGGCTTCGATTCTGGCTTTTTCTCAGGCTGCCATCTAATTAGTCTCTTGCTCTCCTAAGTGTACTGGCCAAACCCCAGGGGCTAAAGCCCGAATTCATTTCAGAGCTTAACGCAGGGCCGAAGGCCCTGCTCCACCCAAGACCAACTTCTTGCACAGCCGATGGCCTGATACGAATCAGCCCCCGCTCCCTTCCAGCTGTCCTTCTCCAGCAATCCAGCCGATGCGCCTGATTATCTTTTCCGTTTATCCACCTCAGCGGCGAGTTTTCCACAGCCCTCAGTCCCAGCAAAAGCCTTGCCAGAAGCCGGATTCAACCGCCATGATGACTGTCAACCCTTTTGCATTCAACGGCAAAGAGTTCTTTCGTAACAGTGTGATCGATATCGTTGACAAAATTTTGTAGCACGCTAGAATACGCCACGCTTTCTCCTTGTAAAATTTCCATATGACCCCAGGCTTGCTCGATACCGTTTTGCTGCACACCGACTTCCCGGAATTGGAACTTTTCGCCAGCGGCAAGGTCCGCGACGTGTATCGTCTCGGCGAAGACCGCCTGCTATTCGTCGCCACCGATCGAATTTCCGCTTTCGATTACGTGCTCGCCACGGGGATACCGCACAAGGGACGCGTGCTGACCCAGATTTCGCTTTTCTGGTTCGACTTCCTGAAAGACGTTGTCGCCAACCACCTGGTCACCGCCGAGGTGGAGCACTATCCCGCCGCCGCGCGCAAGTACGCCGACCAACTCACCGGCCGTTCGATGATGGTGGTGCGCGGAGACATGGTGCCGGTCGAATGCGTGGTTCGCGGCTACCTCTCGGGCTCGGCCTGGAAGGAATATCAGGCCAGCCAGCACGTGTGCGGAATAAAGTTGCCCGCGGGCTTGCGGGAGTCCGACCAATTGCCCGAGCCCATCTTCACCCCAGCCACCAAGGCGGTCAGCGGGCACGATGAGAACATCCCGTTCGAAGAGATGGTGCGCGCTGGTGGGCTCGGAACTGAGCTGCCAGCTGCGCGATCTGAGCCTTCGTATTTACCGCCAGGCCGCTGAATACGCGCGGCGCAAGGGCATCATTATTGCCGACACCAAGTTCGAGTTTGGGCGCACGCCGGCCGGCATCATCCTGGCCGACGAAGTGCTCACTCCCGATTCCTCCCGCTTCTGGCCAGCGGATCAATACCAGCCGGGCCGGCCGCAGGAGTCGTACGACAAGCAGTACGTTCGCGATTACCTCGAGCGAATCCGCTGGAACAAACAGCCGCCTGCTCCTGCCCTTCCCCCAGAGGTGGCCCAGCAAACCAGCGAGAAATACCTCGAGGCGTACCACCGGCTTACTGGCCGCGAATTGGATGTATAGCCCGGTGATCGCGCCGAGGAGACCTTTATGATCGGCGCGGACTGGGTAATCCTGTTCGTGATTGTGCTGTCGGTGGTCATGGCCGCCGCCTCTGGCTTCTTTCAGGAAGCCTTTGCTATCGGCGGCCTAGTCTTCGGGTATTTGCTGGCGGCTTGGCGGTATCACCGGCTATCGGAGTGGCTTTCGAATTATTTGAAGTCACCGTGGCTATGTGATATCGCGGCGTTCCTGATCATTTTTATAGCGGTGATGATTCTCGCCGGCATCGCCGGCAGGCTCGCACGCTGGATCATGAAAGAGGCCGGGCTGAGTTTGTTCGACCGTTTCCTGGGCGGAGTGCTTGGGTTGTTGCGAGGGTGCCTGGTGGTGGCCGTGGTATTGGTCAGTATGGCAGCTTTCACTCCCACCTCGCGATGGCTGGCAGGTTCGGAGTTGGCGCCGTATTTTCTGGTGGTGGGACGGGCCGCGATTTGGGTTGCTCCCTCGGAGTTACGAGGTCGGTTTTACCAGGGCCTGGATTTGTTGCATCACCCGCCGGCCGAGAGCGGTGCGAAACCCGCCGCCGGCAAGTGATTCGCCGTTCGATAAGAGTTTTGAGAGAAAGCGAGATACCGTGAGAGATCAGCTCGAAGCACTCGTCATGCAGATGTACAAAAGCAACATTCTGTACTCCGAGGCGGTGCGCGAATTTAAGAAAAGATTCATCCTGACCGTACTCGAAGAAAACAAAGGCAACCAGTGCCGCGCCGCGCGCGAACTCGGAATGCACCGCAACACTCTGAGCCGCACCATTACCGAGCTGAAGATTGACGTGCGGCAATTGCGCGATGGCGTTCGCCGGCCTCCCCGCAGCGCCCGGCCGCTGCCCTACGATAAGAAGGCGGCGCGCTAGAGCTTCCCGCGTCCTGCGCTCAGGTTTTAGGGTGGAGCAGCGCTTTTCAGCGCTGCGTCAAGAGTTCCAAAATAACAAGGCTTTAGCCGCTGCGGTAGCTGGACTGACCGAGTACCTCAGCGGCTAAAGCCTCTTCTAATACAAGCCAATTGTCGCAGCGGTAAACCGCTGCCCCACCCAAAATCACTTAAGGCCGACTTAGTGCGTCGGCCTGCGGTGCACCGGCGGCTTCTTGGCAGCCGGCGGGGGCGCCTTGGTCAGCAGAGCGCCCTTTTCCATAGTCATAACAAACGGAGTGGGCACGTACGACACTGGTGTTCCCTCGAAATCCAGCGTCGACATTTCTTTAGGCATCAGGCGTGGCGGAATAGTGCCTGCCGGGGTTAGCACGATGTCTGCCCGCTTGGCGTCAATATCATCCTGGCTGGCGGCAATCTCCAGCTTGTCGGAGGCAGCGGTAATAACCGTACCTTCCATTTGCAAGGCTTTGCCCTTGATCACCGACCAAACCTTATCCGCATCCTCTGGAGTGCCCGCGGAGAGACACAATTCCCACTCCGCAAAGCTCATATCTTTCGCCTGCTTGGTCTTCACCAATTCGGTGCACTGCTGTGCCGGGGTTGGGGGAACATATTTTGCGATGGTAAATCCCGCCGGCGGAACCGAAGCGGTTGCAGTCTGTGCCATCAGTTCGTTCCACCCGTCTTCGGCGCCGTGATACTTCAGATAGCGGCTGTGCCCGAACTTGACCACATCGGCTTTTGCCTTGGGATCGGGAATCAGGTTGGCGGCTCGGCTGATGAAAAACAGACCGTTCACGTCGTCCGAAGGAGTCGCCGTCAAATAGGCCAGGGCCAGCGGGTAAACGTTCTCCACGTTATTGGGCTCGGCTTCGACCGCGGCCCGCAAATACTTCTGCGCGTCCGCATAGTCTTTCAACTGGAGAGCGGAAAAACCGGCTACGCTGTTGAGTACTCCGGCAAACTGGGTCTTCTGCTTGGCGAATTCTGCCTCCGACACGCCCTCCGGCTTGGCCATCTTGGGCAGAGCCTGCAGGCCGTGCTCGGCATGGGCCTTGGCATCGGCCCACTTCTGGCCGGCGCGCTCCAGGTACGCCAATATGACCAGGGCGCGAACATTGTCGGGGCTCACGGTCAATAGCCGGTTCGCGGTGTCGATCACTTTGGCCTGATTATTGGTTTGCTGGTAGGCGCCCATAAGAACTTCCAGCGCGTCCTGCTTCACCACACTGTTGGGATACTGCACCAGGAAGGCTTCCAGACCGCTGATCTTGGCGCCCGGATCCTGCTGCTGGATGGCGCCGATGTAGGCGTTGTACTCTGCCGGATCTTTGATCACCGGCGCTTGCGCCACGGCCGCGGAACTCAGTGCCACTACCGCCGCCAACGCCAGCACAATCGCCACTAGACTCGTCTTCATTCGGATGGCTCCTTGAAAGTTTGGGAAAATAGCGACGACACTCATCCAGGCACTCCCCTCACCAGCTTACCTGGATTTTGAAGGCATAGGCGCCGCACGCCCCTGCGACGGGCCCGGAAAACCCGGCGCCCCTGGTAATGTCAAGGCAGCCTGAAAGCGGTGTTTCCGTGAGCCGGATTATAAGTATGTGTTCCACTTAAGGCAAGCTTTTGCACAAACAGTTACCCACATTGGTAAGATGCGAGATTGATTACAGCGGACAACGACTCCGGGATGACACTCAGAGGAGGAGAACCAATGAACGAGCACGCCCTCAACGGGAAGCCGCTGGCCGGACAAGTGGCGGTAGTCACCGGCGCCGGCCGCGGCATCGGTGCGTCCATTGCCGTCAAACTGGCCGGGATGGGCGCGATTGCCCTGGTCTGTGGCCGCACTCGCTCCAAGCTGGACGCCACGGTTGCAGCGATCCTGAAGGCCGGAGGCCAAGCCGAGGCAGCCGAGTGCGACGTCACCGATCTGGCTTCCGTGGAAGCGGTAGCTTCCCGCCTTGACCGCAGCTTCGGGCGCCTCGATATCCTGGTCAACAATGCCGGGATCGGGGCTTTCTCAAGCCCGCTGCACCAATTGCCGCCGGAATCCTGGGATAACGTACTCAACACTAACTTGCGGGGAGTGTTTTATTGTATTCGTAGCTTTGCTCCGCTCATGATCCGCGCCCGCAGCGGGCACATCGTCAATATTTCCTCGTTGGCCGGCAAAAACGCCCTGCCGAACGGCGCCGCATATGCCGCCTCCAAGTGGGGACTGAACGGCTTGACCTATTCGCTGGCGGAGGAACTGCGCACGCACAACATTCGCGTTGCAGTGGTTTGTCCCGGATCGGTGAATACGGAACTAAGCCCTCACCAGGGAAAAGACGTAACCAAAATGCTGCAGCCCGACGACATTGCGCACGCGGTCGCCATGCTGGTGACCCAGGCGCAACAGTCGTTCGCCAGCGAGATTCTCCTGCGGCCGACTCAAAAGCCGTGACCATAGCGCCAGCGTCCCGCCGGCGCCTCTCCTAAGAGGAGCGGTGCGCATGGTCACAAGTTTCCGTGAGCAAAGTCACATCCACGACAAAGCCGAACGATCAGACTGACAGCAAAGGCGGTGTCGAATGCCGGCGGGCTCCCAGTCCGTTGCCGAACGAATAGTCTCGCACTATCGCGTGCTGGAGCAACTCGGTAGCGGCGGGATGAGCGTGGTGTTCAAGGCTGAAGACACAGAACTTGGCCGCCTCGTCGCCATCAAATTCCTGCCCGATGCCCTGGCTGGAGATGCGCTGGCTTACGAGCGCTTCCGCCGCGAGGCACGGGCAGCTTCGGCCCTCAATCATCCAAATATCTGCACCATTCACGAGATCGGGGAGCATGAGGGCCGTCCTTTCATTGTGATGGAGTATCTGCAAGGCCACGACCTGCGCGATACCATTCGTGGACATTCCCTGGAAACCGAACAGCTTCTGGATCTTTCCCTGCAAATCACAGATGGACTCAACGCCGCCCACACCAAGGGCATCGTCCATCGTGACATCAAGCCTGGGAACATCTTCATCGTGGAGGGCAAGTACGCCAAGATTCTGGACTTTGGGCTGGCAAAAACGGAGCGGTTCAGTCCGCTGGCGGGTGGCGAGTCGACCATCAGCGAAGAGAATCTGACCAGTCCGGGAACGGCGCTGGGCACGGTTGCTTATATGTCGCCTGAGCAGGCACTGGGGAAGGAACTGGATGCACGGACTGATCTTTTTTCTTTTGGGATCGTGCTCTATGAAATGGCGACCGGCATCCTGCCGTTTCGAGGCGACACTTCCGCCGCTATATTCGACGCCATTCTCCACCGCACCCCAGCCGCGCCGTTGCGGCTGAATCCCGGCCTTCCTGGAGAACTCGAGCGCATCATTTGTACCTGCCTGGAAAAGGACCGGGAGACCCGCTATCAGAGCGCGGCCGAAGTGCATGCCGACTTGAAGCGCCTGAAACGCGAGACTGAATCCAGCAAGGTAGCAACTGCAGCGGCGCTTCCCCAGAAGCGACGGCGCGTTTGGCGGAATATTTCCGCGGCAGTTCTTGGGATAGCCCTGGTCGTCGCCATTGGGATTGGTTTTGCCTGGCGCGCCCCTCAAGCTCGGGTCACCAAAACGACGCAAATAACGCGCGACGGTTTGCTTAAGAACAGCCCGTTCTCTGACGGACGACGGGTCTATTTCACGGAGTTTTCCGGGACTCGCTACGCGCTGGCGCAAGTATCCGCAGCCGGGGGAGACGCGTCGCCGCTGCCAGTGCAATTTTCGAACGTGTCATTGCGCGACCTGGCCCGAGACGGCTCCAGTCTCTTGTTCGCAGAAGTGGCGGGCACTACCCCGGAATCCGGGCTCTGGGCTCTGCCCTTGCCCAACGGCACGCCACGACGCATGGGGGAGATCATTGCCCGCGATGCCAGCTGGTCGCCAGACGCTTCGCAGCTAGTTTTTAGTAAAGGCTCGGATATCTATTTGTCAAAGGGAGACGGCTCGGATCCGCGTCGCCTTCTGACCGTTGCCGGAAGTCCTGGTGGACTGCGTTTCTCACCGGACAGCAAACGTATTCGCTACACCTTATTCGAATCTCAGAATAAATTGTCTCTCTGGGAGGTAAATGCCGACGGCTCCAATGCACATCCGTTGATGCCAGGCTTCGGCGCCGAGCCGTCCGAGTGCTGTGGCCAGTGGACGGCGGATGGGCGTTACTACGTTTTCCTGGCTTTGAAATCCAACAGCATCTGGGCTTTGCCGGAGAGCGGCGGGTGGTTCGGCCGTGCCGCCCCGCGCCCCATACAGTTGACCAATGGCCCACTAGCATTCATGGACCCGATCCCCAGTGCGGATGGGAAAAATATATTCGCAATCGGAACGCTCTCCCGCGGAGAGCTTGTCCGCTATGACTCCGCATCACGTCAATTTACGCCCTACCTCTCGGGAATCTCCGCCGGAGAAGTGGCCTTCAGCCATGATGGCAAGTGGGTCGCCTACGTGAGTTATCCCGAGGAAACCATCTGGCGCTGCAAGATAGACGGCAGCGAGCGGCTGCAGTTGACTTATTCCACCTCCGCGACGCTTCCACGCTGGTCTCCGGATGGCAGCAAGATCGCCTTTATTTCTGCGGTGTGGGGCAAGCCTTGGAAGATATTTGTGGTCTCGGCCCAGGGCGGAACCCCGCAAGAAGTTGTTACCGAAGACCGCAACGAAGTAGACGTCGATTGGTCGCCCGACGGCAATCAACTGGTATTTGGGAGACCCGTGGACCGGGCCGATACCGAGCCCCTCAAAATTCAACTCTTTGACCTCAGAAGCCGGCAGCTTTCGACCATTCCAGACTCCCAAGGACGCTTCAGCCCGCGCTGGTCTCCTAATGGACGCTATCTCGCGGCCCTCTCCGGCGATTCAAAGCAAGTCATGCTGTTCGATTTCCAGACGCAACGCTGGTCCAAATGGTTCGAAGCCAACGAGGGCATGGTGGGCTATCCCGCCTGGTCGAATGACGGAGATTCGCTTTATTTCACTACCTACTACACGCAACATCCGTCCTTGCAGCGAATACGGTTGGGCGCCACCCGCTCCGAACTTGTGACCGATCTCACCGGCATAAATCGCTACGGCGAAAAATGGGGCGCCTGGACCGGAGTTGCACCGGATGGGAGTGCGATGCTGGTGCGCAATGCGAGCACACAGGAAATCTACGCCCTCGACGTAGACCTGCCGTAAACTCACCGCCTGCTCCGCGAATGCAGGATTCTCATTTCTCTGACGCGGTTAAGCACCTTGTTCCCAGCGGTACCAGAATGGGAACCAAAATGAACGCCGGGCTACAGTAACATCTGTATTGTTTTGGCCGTCGTAATGGAGGATGCTATGACATTCGGGGCGCCTTCCTTGCCGTCGCCGATCCGCTGGGCCAGTCCGAAGAAAGCGTGATAGATGAACACACTGAGTCTGCGTGTGCTGGTGGTGGATGACAGCGAACTCGTGCGGCGCAGCATCTGCTCCCTGCTTAAGTCCCAAGCCGACATCGAAATCATTTGCGAGGCTGCCGATGGGTTCGACGCTGTCCGTAAAGCCAGAGAGCATAGGCCAGATCTGGTGCTCATGGACATAACTATGCCGTCGATGAACGGCCTGGAAGCCACCCGTCTCATCAAACGCGAATCGCCTTCCACCCAGATTCTGATGGTGAGCCAGTTCGACGATGCTGGATTCTTACGAGAAGCGCTTGCAGCCGGGGCCAGTGGATACGTCGTGAAAAGTGTCGCACACCGTGAATTGATTCCAGCCGTGCGCAGAATTCAACCCCAATGTAAGGGGTGAGCGACCCGCATCGCCCTATGGGCAACGAGTAGGAATAACTTCTCGGAGTGCGACCACGCCTCCGGCTTAAGCCAGATCGAGTGATCTCGCAACCTCCCAATGTCAGATTGCCGGCAAACCCTGTCATATTGTCATTTCGAAGGTAACGAGAATCTGCTTTCTCGCACACGCGGCGGACGGCAGAATTCTTCGTGGCTGCGCTCCGCGCAATGACAATTTGAAGCCTTTGTCAATATTCTGCAATGTAAGAAGATCCCGCGGACTCGGATTTCTGCCCCGGCTGCATTTACACTCAACAACAGTTTCCGCAGAGCACTCAGGAGAATGCCATGAAGAACAGATGGAGTTTCCGTCTAAGGGTGGTTTGGTTCGTGTTGCTGTTATCCGTTTCCGTTGCGGCCGCGCAAGCCAGGGACAGCGATAGCGCCATCCTGTCGCGCACTGCCGCGGCCGGCGGCGTCAAGCTGCACTACCTGACGGCCGGCCACGGGCCTGCAGTCATCCTGCTGCACGGCTACACGCAAACTTCGCGCATGTGGAGGCCGATCATTCCACTGCTCGCCGCGAAATTTACCGTGATTGCACCTGACCTGCCTGGAATCGGCGGCTCCGAGATTCCGTCCGATGGCTTGGACATGAAGACCGCCGCCATCCGCATTCATGCGCTGGTCAAGTCGCTGGGGGTTGAAAAAGCCAGAGTCGTCGGCCACGACATCGGGCTGATGGTCGCCTACGCCTACGCCGCGCAGTTTCCCACGGAAACCGAAAAGCTGGTGGTGATGGATGCTTTCCTGCCCGGCGTGGCCGGTTGGGAGGCGGTGTACAACAACCCGGGCATCTGGCATTTTCGCTTTAATGGCCCTACGCCGGAAGCATTGGTCCGCGGGCGTGAGCGCATTTACTTCGACTACTTCTGGAATGATTTCGCCGCCGATAAAGCCCATTCCCTGCCCGAAGCCGACCGCGCGGCGTACGTGGCGGCCTATGCCCGTCCCGGACGCATGCACGCGGGCTGGGCGTATTTCGTCTCCTTTCAGCAGGCCGCCAGGGATTTTGCCGAACTCTCTCAGACGAAGCTGACGATGCCGGTCCTCGCCATTGGCGGGGAAAAGGCAAATGGAGAGGTGTTGGGCCAGCAGATGAAGATTGTGGCCTCCGACGTCACTATGGTCGTCCTCAAAGACACCGGGCACTGGGTTCTGGAGGAGCGCCCCAAAGAAACCACAGAGGCGCTGATGAAGTTTCTATGACGGCGAGGCCGCCTGCACTCCACAGCGCGCTCCTGCAGAGACACGGGGGCCAGTGGGAAGATCATCCTGTTTCGGATTCAGAAGAGACCGCGAGGTTCTCTACCGCGCCTTGCCGAGGAGAGTCGTCCAGAGTTCTGGCTGCTCGCGCAACTTGCGGTAGAAATTGTCGGCAATCATGCGGTTGCCGAGCTGATTGGGGTGTGGGTCGAACCAGTCGGTACGTTCGCTCTCCACGTCGCTGCCGTCGAACGTATCCCTCAGGTCAAGGACTGGAATGCCCGTGCCCTGCAAGGCCGATTTCACGCCGTTGAAATGGCGGCGGATCACGTAGGAATCTTCGACAGCAGGCACCAGCACAACCATCAATTGTGCCGACTCGTGGTCGGCATGGTCCTTCAGACGCAACAACATCTCCCGCGAGGCCGGGACGCGGTAAGGCGCCAGCTTCCAATCGGCAAGTGACGGTGAATCACCTTTCCGCAGGCCCGATTCCTGCACAATCTGGCGCAGAAAATCGTATTTTAGATCGTGCTCTTTCTGCACCAGCGTGATCACGTGCGAGCCCCATCGTGGCGTCATGCAGAGGTCGGTCAGCACCAAGAGGTAAACGTCCGGATGGTACGCGGGCACTTTCTCCAGGGCCACGTCGAACATCTGGGTCAGGCGGTAACCAGGGACCGCAAAATTGATCATCTCCACCGGCTGTCCGGGTTCCGACTTGAAGCGCTGTTGCAAAACGCTGGTGAAACGCTGGTTCAACGGGACACCCCATCCGCGAGTAAGGGAATCGCCCAAGATCGCTATCCGTCGCACTCCAGGTGGTTTTTGACGCGCATGGTCGAGGCCGAAAAGGCCGTCTGCATTGGTCTTGGTCGGCCCCTCCCTCCGGTCGTCGAAATCCAAATTAGGTTTGGGCGTCCACAGAAGAAAGTCGACGTCGTCGTAGATCTGGTGATCCATGGCCATCATTCCCCAGGGAAGCTTTCCACGAAGCACGCGTGTAATCAGCGTCTGGGCTGCGGCTGGATCGTCTCCGCCCAGCAGATTTTCGTAATATCCGTTGCTGGCTTTCCACAGGCCGTCCCACCACAGCGGATTGCGGCCACGGGCCTGCGCCACCGCGATTCGCAGCCATCCAGCAACGCCGTGATCGGGCAGCCAGGGCTCCGCCTGTTGCAGCGCCAGCAGCGCCACCAGGAGAACCGTGGAACCGAGCGCGCTTCTTTTCAACCGCCGTTTCATTCCCTCGTGTTCTCCCCTAGCTCAGACCGCGGTCAGCGTTGTTTCCTGCTGAAACTGGCGTTCCAATGCCTGATAGTCGACCTTGTTGGTGGAAGTACGCGGCAACGAGTCCACGAACACGAACTGGTCGGGATTCATGTAGGCCTGCAGATTCCGGGCGCAGAACATCTTCATCTCGATCACGCTCGGCTTGCGCTCCCCACCCACCAGGTAAGCGACGATCTTGACGTCACCACCCGAGGCGGTGCTGGAAATCACCGCCACTTCCCGCAGTTGCTTATCGCGATAGAGTGCGGCCTCGATATCGTCGAGTTCAATGCGGTATCCGCGCCGCTTAACCATGCGGTCGCGCCGTCCGACGTACACAAAGCCCTGCTCCGGATCCTCGCGCACCACGTCGCCGGTGCAGTACCAGCGGCAGCCGTCGCGCTCGATAAATGCAGCCGCCGTCTCTTTGGGCCGATTCCAGTACCCCTGGAAAACCGAAGGACCGGACATATACAACAGTCCTTCTTCTCCGGGGAGCACGGGTTGCAGGTCGGGATCGAGCACCAGCGGTGTGCAGTGAGCGCAGGCCGGCCCGATGGGATACGGCTCGCTGCGGTCTTCGGGTATCGCGGACGGCACCTCGGCGAAGGTACACACATTGGTTTCGGTGGGGCCGTAGAGGTTGAAATACTTCGGATGCGGCCATAACTGCGTGACCGTTCGCAAATGGCGCACCGGGAATACCTCCCCGGCGAACAGCACCGTCCGCAAGGACCGGCAGTCCAGAGTCTCGAGGTGGCCGAACTGCGCCAGCAGCGCCAGGATCGATGGCGTGGAGTACCAAATCGTCAACTGCCTTTGGGCGATGAATTCCGCCAGCTCGCGTGGATTTTTCCCCAGTTCCTCGGAGACGATGTGCAGGCTCGCGCCATGCTTGAGTGACAGGTAGATATCCAGAATGGAAAGATCGAAGTGGAAGGGCGCATGGCTGCTGAAGCGGTCCTCTTCCGTGGGCGAGAAAACCAACGAGCACCAATCCACAAAGCTGGTCGCATTTTCCTGGCTGAGCATCACGCCTTTGGGCACGCCCGTCGAGCCGGAGGTGTAAAGAATGTAGGCGAGATCGGTGGGCGCAGACGGAATGGCTCCCGCCGGTAGAGGCTTGAAACCGAACGCCTCATCCCAGGCAATGGCGGAACCCGCCGGTTCGTCGGTGCTGCCGGCGACAATGCATTCTGGGATCGCTTCCGCCGGGACATCTTCCAGTGTGCGCAATCCGTTGGCATCGGTAAACACGGCGCGCACCCGGCAGTCTTTGAAGATGGAATAGACGCGTGCAGCCGGAGCATTGCAGTCCACCGGCACATACGCCGCGCCGGCCTTCAGAATGCCGAAAATAGCGGTCACCGTCCGCGCGCTCTTAGGCAGCAGCAGGGCAACCCGATCGCCGCGCCCAATTCCACGGGACTGCAGAAAGCTTGCCAGGCTTCGCCGCCTGCTCGTCCAGTTCCTCATAAGTGGTCGTGCTTCCATCCGGATCGATGACCGCCGCGTACTCCGGAAAACGCGTGGCGCTGGCTTCCAGATAATGAGCCAGGCTAACCGTCGAACTCTTTGTCACGGCCTATGCTCCCTTCAATATCGTTCTTTTGCGTTCCACAAAAGCCGCAATGCTGTTCACGCTGTCGAAGTTATTCACTCCGGCTTCGCGGGCTTCCACCTCGATGCCGAAGCGTTCTTCCACGAACGTGACCAGCTGCAGCGTGGCCATGGAATCGAGCACGCCGCTGGTTCGCATGGGCGTGTCGTCCTTCAAATTAGCGGGTGACTCTCCCGGCAGGAATTCGCTGAGAATGTATTGCCGAATTTGCTCTTTGATGTTCTGCGTATCGTCCACGACATCTCCCTTACCAGTTCAGATTTTCTTACCCTCTCGGACTCCACCAACTCAAAAAATGAACCCAAGCCGTAAGGCTCGGGGCATTCCACAATGACCAGATAACCAAAATCAGCGTCATGGTCGCGGCCACGGACAAGACCCGCCTTAGCCGCACGCGCGAGGTAGTGTTCACGCGCCAATGCGGGTGCCGGATCTCCCACCACACGTTCACCATGACCAGCGATCCCAGGATCGCCCAGAACAAACCATCCGGCCAACTGAACGCCAGTTCGCCGCGCAGCCAGAACGTCTGGTAAGCGTGCAGCGCCCAGGTGACCAGGAACACCAAGGCGGTAGCCGTCAGCTTGGCCAAGACCTGTCCCTTTTTCCGCAGCCGGAAATACACCGGAAAGTAGACGATCTTGACCATGAAGTCCTTCCAGTAGATGTTGATCCGTCTCCAGAAGTCGGTCAGGCTGCTCGACAGCAGATATTTGTGATTGGTCTCCGGCAGGTCATAGCCGAACAGGTGCAGCAAGCCGATGCTGAAGTGAAATTGTCCGGAGACGTGCAGATAAAGCATGAAGGTCAAAAACATCATGGAGACCAGGGCGGCGAAAGAACGCACCCCATCGAGCATAAGCATGTCGCGCACGTGAGTGACCACCAGATACAGGAGAAGCTGCGCGGTTCCGCGGCACATCCATACGATTCCCTGCTGCGCGATCTCATGCGTATCCCGGCGGTAGTAATTCATCCGCATGGTCTTGTAGTCGATGACCGGAAAGAGCAGGAAGAAGTAGTTGGGCAAAATGAAGAAATAGGCCAGGAATGCGGTGAGAGGCGGGCGTCCCTTCATTTCATGAATGTCGTATGCATAAATAATCAGGCGGAACATGAAAATCGCGCCCAGCACGGGCCAGAAGTTGCTAAGCGGATGCCCGTGAGCAAACCGGGCGACCAATGCCGGTTGGACGCGCAGGAACATCAGCGTCGCCATACCGGCCACGACGATCCCCACCCGTGTCCAGTACGCCAGGCGGCTCGCCACGTCAGGTAGAGCGCGGCGCCCGCAACCAGGATCTCAACCGCCACCCACACCGGCAGGAACAAGAACGCCGCTCCGATGGACACCGCGACCCAGAACCGTTCCTTCAGCTCGAAAGGCAGCCAGTAATGAATCGTGAAGGCCCCGAAGGCCACGCAGCACATGGAAAAGAAGCCGAGGTATCCGTTGAGGAACTGCTCGACCCGATAGGCGCGAATCACCGTCAGCAACAGCGCCAGTTGGGCCACGAGCCCGAGGAAGCGATAGACGCTAGGCTTCGCCCGGCTGATTCGAGGATCAACCTTCGGCGCCACCACCGGCGCCACATCGACAAGTAATTCCCCGGGGAGAATCTCTACGCCGACAGACAAAATTCGCTCCCAATCCCGCTTCGATCTTCTTTGTTTGCCTGCAGAAGCATATCTATGTGCATGGCCTTGGCCCATGCGCACTATCGAGCGCCTCGGAGGAACTCACGCGTTTATAGCCGCACCAAAAGAGCCCCGCCCGCGCCATCCGACAGCGCGATTCCGGGCGCTTTTCAGCGCATGAGAAACTACTACAGTCAGGGAGGAAACTTGGATTCAGAGCGGGAGAGAAAGCTCCGAAAAGTCCTGCTACCACTTGCCCTGAATGGTAGATGATCCCTACTTGCTACACCACTCCAAATTACAAAACTTTACGGGTTGGTAACAGATTACCTTCGTTCTGGCCCAACGGGTTCGTGACGCCCAGGCTTACGTATATTTGAATTTCTTAAGATTTTTGAGCACCCACTGAGACCGTGATTCAAGCAAGATCAAGTTAGGAGTTCCCTGCCATGACTGAGGAATCGCGCACCGCAACCGCCGCCCCAGCATCCTCCAGCGAGTGGGACGGCTTCAATCTGACCCCGGCGCAGCGGGAATGGCAGGACGCCGCCATCGACTTTGCCCGCTCCGCATTGCAGTACGACATGATCCAGAACGACCGGGAGGAATCTTTCAGCCATGAAGGCTGGAAGCACTGCGCCAAGTTCGGTCTGCTGGGCATGCCCGTTCCGGCGCAATACGGAGGTCTGGACCTCGGTCTTCCCGATCTTCTCGCCGTGATGGAAGGCCTGGGCTATGCCACCCGCGACCAGGGTTTGCTTTTCTCCATCAACGCGCATCTGTGGACCAACACCATTCCCCTGCTCGTGTATGGAAGCGAAGAACAAAAGCGAAAAGTATCTGCCCGGCCTGTGCAATGGGGAGATCATCGGTGCCAATGCGGCCAGCGAGCCCGACGCCGGGTCCGACATATTCGCAATGCGCACCCGCGCCGAACGTCAGGGCGATTCCTACGTCCTCAACGGGGCCAAGATGTTTGTGAGCAACGCCACCATCGCGGACCTGTTGGTAGCCTATGCCACCGTCGATCCCGCGCTCGGCTCGATGGGCATTACGGCCTTTCTGATCGAGCGCAAAACTCCCGGGATCACCATTCCCCGCAAGCTGGAAAAGATGGGTCTGCGCACCTCACCCATGGCCGAGGTGGTGTTTGAGGATTGCAGAGTGCCGCTCTCGAATCGCCTGGGGCGAGAAGGACGCGGCGTCGCTGTCTTCGAATGCTCCATGGAATGGGAGCGCGGTTGCATCCTGGCGAGCTGCCTTGGCGTCATGCGCCGTCAACTGGAAGATTCAATTGCTCACGCGCAATCGCGCCGCCAGTTCGGCAAGCCCATCGGCAAATATCAGTCCGTGGCCAACCGCATCGTCGACATGAAGGTGCGCCTCGATACGTGCCGCCCTCTCGTCTATCGCATCGGCTGGCTCAAGGCTCAGGGACAGTCCGCGGTAATGCAGGCAGCGATTGCCAAGCTCTACGTTTCGGACTGCTTCATCAAATCGTCGCTGGACGCCGTTCAAATTCTGGGCGGCTATGGCTACATGACCGAACAACAAGCGGAGCGCGACTTGCGCGACGCCGTGGGCAGCACGCTGTACTCCGGCACCAGCGAAATTCAACGAAATATCATCGCTAAGTCGCTGGGCCTGTAGAGAAGATATGCAAGTTCCCTTGTCGTTCCGAACCAGCTCTTTGGGTGAGGAAGCTGCTTTCCTGTCTCGACCCTATCTTAGTCGCGTCCTTTTCGACTTAGGGCGGGACGCGATTCGGCCGACACTAACCCGTCGTGGCTTCGAGGCCGTGCCAAAATACGGTAGTGGCTCAGCCTGCGGGGCAAACCCGGTCTTAAACCACGAAGGGCACGAAGGTACACGAAGGAAAGCCTTTGCCTACAGGGCCTTCGTGTGACTTCGTGTCCTTCGTGGTTGATGCCTTTTGCAGTTGACCATCAAAAATGCACCATTACCCAAAATTCCCATCCTAGTCGCGCAAACCGCGACTAGGATGGGGCACCCTCGAGTTCCTTATTTCTTGAAAAGGTTTTCGAACGCCTGGCGCGCATCGGCAGGGCGCGCCTGCGCTGGCGTGGAGGTTTCCTTCTCCACGCGCACGCTCATGGCATAGAAGGTGCACTCGTTGCGCGCATCCTTGGGCGCAATGCGGGCTGGGATGGGCTGCGTGCACTCGAACCGGCTGGAGGGATCGAAATACGTACACTGTTTGCAGGAGTGCAGCTCGAAGCCGCACTTGGGACACTTCCCTACCGGCTCGGCAGTTGCCTGCAGCAGAACGCCGCACTGGCCGCAACGCGAAACCTGGTGCCGACCCGGCATCTGCATCGGACGCGGCCCGAAGGTATCGTCCCGCTTGCGCGGAGGGCCGCCTGACGAAGGCCGTGGCTCCTTTTCCTTATCGCGGTCCCGATATCCGTGCTGGCGATACTTCATAGTTGAAACGCTTCCGCTTGAGGCTGTCATTGTCTCGCTTGTCGGCCATCTCGACAAGTCCGGGCTGGGAACGAAAGATCAGCCCGGCGTTTTCCTCGTCATAGCGAGCGCGCCCGGCAACGCCTGCCACTTCGCTCACATCCAAGCTGGCCGTAGCATTCCGGGTTGGCGAATCTCCCCGTTTTGTCGCGTGGGGGCTCTCCCACGTGTGACAACACGGTAGCCCGAATTGTATTTCGCCAAACCGGATGCTACCATCCGAATTGCAGCAATCATCGTAGGAGGTTGTCCATGGCAGATAACGATGGCAACAGCGCTCTTTGGTTTTTGGCCGGTCTGGGCATCGGCGCCGTAGTCGGCATTCTGTATGCGCCGCGTTCCGGCACCGAGACGCGGGAAGTTTTGCGCTCCAAGGCCGAGGAAGGCCGTGAGTATGTCCGCAACCGGGCGCGCGACGCGCGCGAGCAGGCCGAGCAGTGGGCCGAGCGCGGCCGCGAAACCCTGAATCAGCAGAAAGATCAAATCCGCTCTGCTTTTGAGGCCGGCAAGCAGGCGTATCACGAGTCGACCGTCAAAGAAGGCGGAGCTGCGCAGAATCTGTGACGCGGCCGATCCGTCCACTGCTCGCGTCCGCCACTTTGACGCAAGGTCGTGAAACGGAGCGATGCTTATGGGACAAGCATTTTTTATCGCGATGACCGCGGTGGCCGTAGTCTTGCAGGCCGGCATCCTGCTCGCCATGTTTCTCGCCCTGCGTAGAACCAGCGGGCGAGTGGAAGCGCTGGCGGAAGAGGTGCGCACCAAGGTCCTGCCCACGGCGGAGCTGGCGCATTCGATGATGCAGGAGTTGCGTCCGAAGATTGAAACTGCGGTCAGCAACGTCAGCGAATCCACCACCATGATGCGCGTGCAGTTGCAGCGCGTCGATGCCACGCTCAGCGATGTCATCGACCGTACCCGTCTGCAAGTGATTCGCGCCGACGACCTGGTAAGCCGCTCTCTGGACCGCGTGGAAGAAACCACCGAGATGGTGCATAAGACTGTGATATCACCCATCCGGCAACTGGCAGGGGTGATTCGCGGAGTCACAGTGGGGCTGGAATATCTGACCGGTGGACGCCGCCATCGGCGCGGCGATCGCGCTCCGGTCCCGCAGGACGAAATGTTTATCTAATGAGATGGCTCCGCAAGGCAGAAATGAGGGCAGCGCTGACGCGCTGCCCTTTGTGTTGTTTAGTGCGAGGGACTACTTGCCCGCTACTCGCAGGATCATCTGAGTTCCGCTGTCCAGATGGACATTCTGGGTGGGCGATGTAATCAACGAGCCCTGAGTGGAGTTCGCCGCGGCGGCGCCAGCCTCTATCGGACTCAACGAGAGGCCGCGCAGTCCGACCACTCCGCGGCTGCTGGAAGAGAGTGCGGACGACGTCGCTCCGTTCACGACTCCTCCGCCAGCATGCCCAATCGTGCCAGCCGTGTTCACCAGTGTTCCCGATGTGGCTCCAATGGCCGCGCCGGTTCCTCCAACCAAGCCTCCAACTGCACCTCGCCCTCCGGCCACGCCGGATCCGGCGGTAGCCATTCCAGAACTACCGGTCGCCAACGACTCATCGCCGAAGTCCGCAGCGGTGGCTTGCTGGGCGCTGGAGATCGCCTGGATGGAAGCCGTCAGCGGGACTCGGCGTCCGTCCTTCAGCACCGCATGGTCGAAGGCGATGCCCATGGTGGACTGCGATTGGCCCGCGGTCCTGGCCTTGGCTTCGGTTACATGACCTACGATTCTTCGAACCTTTCGGAATGACCGTCTCGCCGTTGCGCCTTCATGTTTTCGGTGGTCTTGGCGATGACCTCGTCCCCGGGTTTGTTCTTGCGCGCATCCACCGGCTTCACCAGAGTTGCGTGAACCGTATTGCCCGAAGCCAGCTGATTGGAAGCTCCAGCTTGCGCAGATTGGTTTCCGGATTTGCTGGCAACCGAGTTGTGAGTTGCGGCCTGCGCTCCAGTTTGCGATTGCACTTGCGCCCCGGAGCGATCCGCTTGCACCGATGAATTTTGCGAAACCGAGCTGCTGGTCTCCGTTTCGGCTGAGGTCTGGGCGAATGACATCCCCGTCAAAATGGCTGCTATAAGAACATAAAAATGGATTTTATTCATAAGGGTTCCTCCTCCTTGAGTCTGTTTAACCCCGTAAAGCCGCCAGAGTTTCACCGTACGTGTACTTGCAGGACAGCTGCCAACCGGCGGTGGCTCCCGCAACGCGAGCATCTTATGTTTGTAGTGGTTAGCGTAGATTACGCCGGTGATCGGGAAGTTCCTGTAGACGTTGGTTACGCAAGAAATTCACGGTGGGATGCCGATGTTACAGGGTTACCGGAGAGGTGACTCGGGCCAAGTGTGCGCCTGCGTTAGGCAGAGTGCGGTTCCGGGCCTTGCTATTTGGAACCCAGTTGTTAGTTTATGAGTTCGCGGTTCTTAGTTGTTATGCGATCCAACCGCCGCCGACCACCACGTCGCCATCGTAAAAAACTGCGGCCTGACCGGGAGTGATCGCACGCTGAGGCTGGTCAAAACTCACCAGCACTTCGTCGCCGGAGCTTTCGATGGTCGCAGGTGCGGGCTCGTGGCGGTGACGAATCTTCACGGTGACGCGCATCGGCTGGGTCAACGCATCGACCGAAATCAGGTTCACGCGATGCGTCCGCAGATTCCGCGAGTAGAGATTCCCCGAATCGCCCACCACCACCTGACCCGAATCTCCCTTGATCTGGAGCACATAGAGCGGCGAGCCGGTGGCCACGCCCAGGCCCTTGCGCTGTCCCACGGTGAAGTTGTGAACGCCGCTGTGCTCGCCGATTACTTTGCCGTCCGTGGTCACAAGCTCGCCGGCAGTATCGGGCAAGGCCTCTCCCTGCTCGGCCAGGTAGGCGTCGAGGAACTTCTTATAATCGCCGCCGGGGACAAAACAAATCTCCTGCGAATCGGGCTTGTCGGCGGCAGCCAGTCCGTGGCGGCGCGCCAGTTCGCGGACTTCTGGCTTGGTCATTTCTCCCAGCGGAAAGATGGTGCGGCTGAGCTGCTCTTGCGTGAGGCCGAAAAGAAAGTAGGTCTGATCCTTGGACGAATCCGCCGGACGCCGCAGCCGCCAGCGCCCGCTGGGCTCGTCGAAGCCGACGCGGGCATAGTGTCCCGTGGCGAGAGCATCGGCGCCAATCTGCTGGGCTACAAGCAGTAGCTGGTCAAACTTCAAGTGATTGTTGCAAAGACTGCAAGGGATCGGAGTGCGCCCGGAAAGATACTCCTCAACGAACGGCCGCACCACGTCGCGCTCGAAGCGCTCTTCCTGATTCACGACGTAGTAAGGAATGCCGAGCGTCTCCGCGACTCGGCGCGCGTCGTAGACGTCGTCGATCGAACAACAGCGGCCCTGCACCGACTCCGGCATACCCTCGTGGCCGGCCAGGCGGCGCTGGTTCCAGAGCTGCATGGTGAGGCCAACGACACTATGCCCGTCGGCGCGCAGCATGGCCGCAACGGTGGAGGAGTCGACTCCACCGGACATGGCGACGGCGATGGTTCTAGAAGGCGGCATTTAGCACTTGGCAATTAGCATTTAGCCCATCGAGGTTAAGTTTACGATGTCGGCAAAGCACGGCGCCCTCACCCATTTTGGAGGGATAAGTGCCAAGTGCTAATTGCTAACTGCTTTATTGTAAACCGGCGACAGCTCCCGCAGGCGGGCGACGGTGGCAGGAACTAAACTCACGGCGAAATCTACATCTTCCTCGGTGTTCTGCTTACCCAGGCTGAAGCGCAGGCTGGCGCGGGCCTGGGCCGGACTCAACCCCATGGCGGTTAAAACGTGGGATGGCTCGATTACGCCGGAAGAGCACGCGGCCCCAGTCGAGAGAGCCAGGCCCTTCAGGTCGAGCGCGATCACTAGCGCTTCGCCTTCGATGTAGTCGAAGTGAATGTTCGTGGTGTTAGGGACACGCGGCGCACCCTCGCCATTAACTCCCGTGGCTTCCACTTCGCCGAGGATGGTCTGCTCGAGCCGGTCCCGGAGAGCGGCCATCGCCTCTGGTTCGCCGCGATCAAGGCCTTCTCGGGCTATCTCTGCAGCCTTGCCTAGTGCCACTAGCCCAGGAACATTTTCCGTACCGGCCCGCCGGGAGCGCTCGTGACGCCCACCATAGAGCATGGGCTGGAGAATCGTTCCCTTGCGCACGTACAGAGCGCCGACGCCCTGGGGAGCATGTATCTTATGGCCGGAAATCGAGAGCAGATCGCAGGCGATGCGCTTCACATCGAGTGCGACTTTGCCCGCGGCCTGCACGGCGTCGCTGTGGAAGAACACATCGGCTTCGGCGGCGATCTTGCCGATCTCCTCCACCGGTTGCAGCACGCCGGTCTCATTGTTGGCCATCATGATGGTGATGAGCCGCGTAGTGGGGCGCACCGCCCGGCGTACATCGTCGGGATCGACTTGGCCCTTTGCATTGGCCGGGACCCAGGTGACTTCCACTCCGGCAGATTCAAGATGCTTGCACGCGTTCATTACCGCGTGATGCTCAATGGTGGAAGTAATGATGTGGTCGCCGGGGCGGGCGAGTCCGAAAATTGCCAGGTTGTCGGCTTCGGTTCCTCCGCTGGTGAATACGATCTCAGCGGCGCGGCATCCGAGTAGTTCTGCCACGGATTCCCGTGCCTGCTCAACCGCCGCGCGCGTCTCCTGCCCATAATGATGGATCGACGACGCGTTGCCGAAGTGCTCGTTGAAGTATGGGCGCATGGCCTCAAATACCTGGGGGAGCACCGGCGTGCTGGCATTGTTGTCGAGATATATGCGCCGCATCACCGCTATTTTACGCTCTTTAAGGCGCCGCCTGGTCTGCGGGGCAACCCCCGGCGGGGCTACGGGACCGCAGCAATATCCATGTTACGAAAAGCGAAAATGGGCTTATGATGGCAAAAATTTTGGGGCAGCTTCGCAAGTTGGTTCCTGCTTCCTGAAACGGAGGCCCATGTCCGCCTCTACCGTAACTCCTGGGTTCTTCGAACCTCTACGCCTTACCAAGCGGAAGCTTTACGCTCTCGGGATTGCATCAGCCCTGGCCATAAGTCCAGTGATCATTTGGCCTAAGTTGCCGGCGCGTTTGCTGGCGACCGATTTCATGCCCCATCGCTACTGCTACTTGGGGAATCTGGGCTTGGTGTGGACTCACGTAGTGGCGGATTCCCTGATCGGAATTGCATATCTTGCGATCTCGGTCACGCTGGGATTCCTGGTCTACAAGGCCCGGCGGGACATTCCTTTTCACTGGATGTTCCTGGCATTCGGGCTATTCATCATTGCGTGTGGCGGAACCCACTTCACCGAAGTGGTCACTGTCTGGATACCGGTTTACATCTTCTCTGCGGGAATCAAGCTGCTGACGGCTGTAGTCTCGGTCACCACGGCCGTGGTGCTTCCTTTTACGGTTCCACAAATCCTCGCCCACGTGCAAAAAGCGAAAACATCGGAACAAGCGACGGCCAAACTGCGCGCCAGCGAAGAGCGCAAGGAAGCGCTCTTGCGAGAAGTTCATCACCGAGTAAAAAACAACCTGGCGGTAATCTGCAGCCTTTTCTACCTTCAGTCGATACATACCGAAGAAGAGGAGACGGTCCAGGTCTTTCGTGACATGGAGAATCGCGTGCACTCGATGGCTCTGGTGCACGAGAGCCTGTATGGCTCGGAGAACTTGGCGCGCATCGACTTTGCCGAATACGCACAGGCTCTTACGAAATACATCCTTTCCTCGCATGGCAGTCCGCGGGTTCCCCTGCGCCTGGAAAGCGACCTGGACCCCGTGATCATGAACATCGATATGGCGGTCCCGTGCGGCCTCATACTCAATGAACTGATTTCGAATGTGTTCAAGCACGCCTTCCCCAGCGGGGTCGGCGGCAAGATCAAGCTGACTTTGCGCAACGGGCCGGAGGGCCAATGTATCCTTCGCGTCGAGGACAATGGAGTTGGTATCCCCCCCGATCTGGAACTCAATCCCAGAAAGTCACTGGGGTTGAGGCTGGTTCGCTCATTGACAGAGCAGATCCGTGGCTCGTTCGAGTTAGCCAGAATCGACAAGGGAACCTCGGCATGTTTGCAGTTCACGGTGGATCGCTATGCACGCTGAACTGATTTCTCCTGGGCTCCGCGCCTTGATCATTGAAGACGAGACTCTGATCGCCGAAGAACTCAGGGAACGTCTGGCGCGGCTTGGCTTTTCCATCATCGCCTCGGTGGGTTCCGCCGAGGAAGGCATCGCGATTGCCACCAGTGAGGTTCCGGATTTGATCCTAATGGACATACGGCTGAAAGGCGAAAAAGACGGCGTGCAAGCGGCGGAGGAGATCCGAAGGCAGGTTGACGTTCCCATTGTCTATCTGACAGCTTATTCCGATCCTGTGACCGTCGATCGGGCTAAAAAGACGGAACACGACGCCTATATTATGAAGCCGTTTCATCGCGATGAATTGCATTCGACCATCGAGGTGGCGATGCAGCGGCACGCCATCCGGGCAAAGCAGAAGAAACACTAGTCTGGCGGCTGTCAGCGGCATATACCTTGCGTCCCACCATCGGCAAGTCTCGTCCCAGAGACATCGCAGGGACAAAGATATTGCAATTCCGTAACCCGCGCATGACATCGCGCAGCGCTCCGCTTTGTACTCTGCACTCACCGTGGCTCCCAGATTCACGGAATCAAGATCAGCCTAAAAAGCTGGAGCGTTTAGTATGAAAAAAGAAATTCTCCCTTCTACTGTGTTACCCGGGACAACTCCTTCACCCGGTGACGACCTCGACTCCGCATCACCAGAGGTGGCTGGCCGGCGCTCATTTCTGAAGAACCTCGGCATCACCGGGGCCGCATTGTCCGCAGGGGCGCTGCTGGCCACTCAAGTGCGGGCGGACGATGACCGCAGCGGCAGCCTGACCAAGGGCGATGCTGCCATTCTGCGCTTCCTGGCGGCGGCGGAAATCCTGGAAACTGATCTCTGGCTGCAGTATCAGGAGTTGAGCGGGGTCCAGGTCAACGATTTCTCCACATTTATGGGAGGCAACCCGCTCTTCACTCAGGCACTGCAGGTTCTCGACGGTGACATGGACCAGTATGTCACCGACAACACGGATGACGAGATCAGCCACTTCCAGTTCATCAACGCCTACCTGATCTCCAAGGGCGCTTCGCCGGTGAATCTGGAACCGTTCCGTACCTTGCATGGCAGCCAGGCGACCGGCGCGAATAAAAAGTTGAAGCGGCTTACCAACCTCATGCAACTCAATGTGGACACCAGCTTCTGGACCCGGTACCGCATCGACAACAAGAACCCCGATCTGGATTCCAACTTCACTTTCCCGCAAGCGGACGTTATTAAGAATCGGACCGCGATTCCCAGAACTGATGACGACTTGGATGGGCCGTCGACGGTTGTGCCGGGCATCCCAGATCACCTGTTGTCGATTGCGTTCACTGCCGGATTCCACTTCTGCTCGATCGAACAGGGTGGCACCAGCCTTTATCCCTCGCTGGCGCAGCGGGTCACCGGCCCGGAGGTTCTGCGCATTATCCTCAGCATCGGCCCTACCGAAGCCATGCACTTCCAGACCTGGCAGGATAAGGCTGGAAACGCAGTGCCGGTTACGGATACCGATCCGATCACGGGATCCACGGTGGAGTTCAAGGACCTGGTGAACGATATTCCCCAGCCGGAATCGCTGCAGTCGAATCTGATCATGCCGGAGCCGTGCCCCTTCCTAAGCCGCAAGTTCCCGCGGTGCTCGATTGTTCGCCCCACCAACACCAAGGGCGCGGCTATGGGGGCGGTCAATTTCCTCACCGCCAGCAATCTCTTCAAGGGGCAGTCTCACGAGTTCTTTGAAGTGCTGCGCGACTTGGCCGAGGACGCGGATGATGCGCGTCCGGAGTACTGATTCCCCAGCTGCACTCTGTACTTAACTGGCGGGTGCTGTGGCCGAACCTGGTGGCAGCATCCGCATTTTTTGACAGGCCAAGCCGCACGCGACGCAAGACAGGAGTTCTCATGTTTGAAGGATTGTTTCAACCGATGCATCTGTTGGTGATTTTTGGTATCGCTCTGCTGGTGTTCGGACCCAAGAAGTTGCCGGAGTTAGGCAAAGGAATCGGAGACGGCATTCGGGGCTTCAAGCAGGCCATGAACCCGGAAGAGGAAAAGAAGCAGGCCAGCTCAACGAGCGTCGTGGCCGGTGGCCAGAGCTGATCGAGGTGCTTTGTGGGTACGGAATTGTTGCTGGGAATAGCGCTGGGCTTCATGATCCTGGGCCCTAAGCGAATGCACGCGATGCTTGGCCCGCTGGGGAAAGCCAAGGCCGAACTGGACAAAGCGAGCCGGAGCCTGAAGAGACAGCTTTCGACCCAACTCGAAGGCGCGCCTGGGATGCCGGGTGGTGACGACGAAGGCATGCGTCCCGAGGCTGGCGACTGAATGCAGTGGAGCGACGGGCGTCCTCGCCCGTCAGGGCATAGACCCTGCGGTGTGACGGGCGGGGACGCCCGTCGCTCCATCATGTTTAGTCACAGCTTCTCAGTGAGAGTTAGCTTCGCCGATCGCGGCGTTCGATGGGAATCCAGTGCTGGGGATAGGCCGGCCCGATGTACTCGGCGCGGGGTCGGATCAGGCGGTTGTCGTCGAGTTGCTCGACTACGTGCGCGGTCCAGCCACTGACTCGCGAGACTGCGAATACCGGGGTGAACAAATCTACATCGATGCCGAGGGTATGGTAGGTGGAGGCGGAATAGAAATCTACGTTGGCGTTGAGGTGCTTGTCGGCCTTCACGAACTCTTCGATCTTCTGGGAAATCTCAAACCACTGCGCCTGGCCGCTGGAGTGGCCTAAATCGCGGGACATCTGGCGAAGGTGGGTGGCCCGCGGGTCTTCGGTGTGGTATACGCGATGGCCAAAGCCGGGAATTTTTTTCTTCTGCGCCAGCATGCCTTTGATGTAATCCACGGCGTCGGCGCCGGAGCTATCGATGGCCTGCAGAATCTGGAACACGGCCTCGTTGGCGCCGCCATGCAGCGGCCCCTTAAGCGCGCCGATCGCGGAAGTTACAGCGGAGTGCATATCCGAAAGCGTCGCGGCTGTAACCCGCGCGGCAAAGGTGGAAGCGTTCAACTCGTGATCGGCGTGCAGAATGAGCGCGATATCAAGGGCGCGTTCCGCGGTTGGCGTAGGATGCGTCCCGTTCAGCATGAGCAGGAAATTGGCGGCGTGAGAAAGCGACCGGTCAGGCTCGACCACGTTCTTGCCTTTGCGGATGCGATCATAAGCCGCCACGATCATGGCGATCTGCGAAGTCAGCCGGATCGCCTTGTGTACATTGGCGGCGCGGTCGTTGTTCTTCTCCTCGACATCGTAGAACGAGAGAGCGGAAACGGCCGTGCGCAACACGTCCATGGGCAAGGCATGCCGTGGCGCGGCGCGCAATAAATTGACGATGGACGCGTCCACCTTGCGCTCTTCCGCCAGGCGCTCGTGCAGTTCCTTCAATTCCGCGCGCGAGGGCAGCACGCCATTCCACAGCAGATAACAGGTTTCTTCGAAATTGGAGTGGTCGGCGAGTTCGTGGATGTCAATGCCGCGGTATGCCAAAACCCCTTGTTCCCCGTCGATGTAGCAAATGCCGGAGGTAGTAGCAACGACTCCTTCCAAGCCTTTGGGAACGTGCGTTGTGGTGGACATAGGGGCTCGTTTATGCCTCGCTGAGTTCTTTTTTGGTGTGGCTGCAACGGAAGGAACGCCTGCCGACGCCACTAACTTTTATACGCCAAAACCCTTAAGTTTCCAACCGTTACGAGGAGAGTTCATCAGCCGCGAAGGGCACGAAGGTACACTAAGGAATGCCTAAGAATGCGGGAGCGACGGGCGCCCTCGCGTGTCAGGGCACGGGCCCATGGTCTCACGGGCGAGGATGCCCGCGTTCCATTGACCATGCCCCTGTGACCCATCGCCCTTCCGACATGCTGCCCTCCCTTCCCCAAGCGTTTACAATCATCGCCATGCGGTGGGGATGGTCTATCCTGGTAGTCGCTGGGCTAGCGGTTGCCGGATTTTGCGTGGACCAACCCGACACCCCTCAACCGGCGAGTCCCGCACAGAATTTGACCATTCGTCCGTGTGGCAGTTCGGCGCCCGGGGCGCCCGCCTGCGATCCTTCCCTGAAAGAATTGAAGGAAGCCAAGTCGGCTTTCTCTCGGGGCCTGAAGTTCCAGAAAGAAAAGCGCATCGAGGAAGCGCTGGACGCCTTCGAAACCGCTGCGCGCCTGGTCCCCAAGAATCTCGAGTATTTGACAGCCCATGAAATCATCCGCCAGCAGGTGGTGTTTGAGCGCCTGCAGCGCGGAAATAGTGCGCTGGCCCAGGGACTCCAGGTGGAAGCGTTAGCGGATTTTCGCGGCGCACTCGAGGTTGACCCCGAGAACGAATTTGCCCAACAGCGGCTGCGGGATGCGCTCGGTGAATGGGCTCCGAAGACCTCGGGTGGATTGCGCATCGTAGATGGCGAGGGCGAAGTGCGGGTTACCCCCAGCCCGGTACTGGCTGATATTCACTATAGTGGCGACGGCCGCGGACTGCTGACTCAGATAGCGAATGTATTTGGCCTCAGCGCCACCTTTGACGACTCGGTGGTCGCGCGCCCCGTGCGCTTCGATATCGGCAGCGCCGATTTCTACACTGCGATGCAGACCGCCTGTGCCATGACACATACCTTCTGGACGCCGTTGGACGCCAAACAGGTCCTGCTGGCAGCCGAGTCCGCCCAAAACCACAAGGATTTCGACCACATGGCGTTGCGCACGTTCCGCGTGCCCGGTCTGACCGCCCCGACCGATCTGGGAAACATTGCCAACGTGCTGCGCAGCGTGTTCGAGATTCGCATGGCAATTCCACAGCCCGCGACCGGAACGCTGGTGGTGCGCGCGCCGCAAAACCTGCTGGACGCCGCTACCCAATTCCTGGAAGGCCTGAGCGATTCGCGCCCCCAGGTCATGCTGGATATCGAAGTCTACGAGATCAACCACACGCTGATGCGCAACCTGGGGCTGCAAATTCCCAATACGTTCACGCTGTACAACATCCCGATCGGCGCCCTGGCGGCGCTCGGCGGACAGAACATTCAGGACCTGGTCAACCAGTTGATCTCCGGTGGCGGCATCAACCAGGCTAACTCGCAGGCGATCTCTGCTCTGCTGGCGCAACTGCAGGGCCAGCAGAACTCCATCTTCAGCCAACCTCTGGCTACATTTGGAGGTGGAAAAACCTTTAGCGGTCTGAGCCTAGGCACGCTGGGCGCGCAACTGTCACTGAACGAGACTTGGGTAAGACACGTGCAGCATGCCACCTTGCGCACCTCGCAGGGGGATAACGCAACCTTCCGGCTGGGATCGCGTTACCCGATCCTCAACGCGACGTTTGCGCCGATCTTTAACAGTCCGCAGATTTCTCAGGTCCTGCAGAACAATACCTTCCAGGCTGCATTTCCCTCCTTCAACTATGAAGATCTCGGGTTGAGTGTGAAGGCCAAGCCCGTTGTGAGCGGGAACTCCGACGTGAGCATGCAACTGGAGATGCAGCTCCGCACCTTGCTGGGGCAATCCGTGAACGGCGTGCCGATCATTTCCAATCGTGAATTTACAGGGAGTTTGGCTCTCCGAGATGGCCAGCCGGCGATCGTGGCGGGATCGATCTCCAAGAGCGAAACCAATAGTCTGACCGGAATCCCGGGACTGGGCGCTGTCCCTGGCCTGAACAAAGTCATGACCAGCAACAGCAAACAGGAAGAGGATGACGAGCTGCTGATTACGATCACTCCGCGAGTCATCAATCGCGGGGAGAGCGAGAATACGGTGGTGTGGATCAGGCAGTAGCGCCGTTGCATGGGTCAGCGACGGGCGTCCTCAGCCCACGAGCCTGTGCCCGGACGGGCGGGGACGCCCGTCGCTCCATTGCATTAGCATCACCGCGGCTTAGCAGACAGGCTGCCCGCTAAGGCCTGATCCCTGGGATGTTCAACCGAATCCGGTACAGTCCACTGCGCGCGCACAAATAAAGCGTCTTGCCGTCGTCATCGCCCCAGGCAAAGTTGTGCGGGTGCTCCGGGCCAACGATCGTGCCCAGGTGCTTGCCCTCGGGAGAAATGATCCACAGACCGCCGGGACCGGAGACGTAGAGGTTGCCCTTCTGGTCGACTTTCATTCCATCGAGCGCGTCTTCTCCATCGTCGGACGTCATGTCGAAGAAGACTTTGCCGTTTGCCAGAGTGCCGTCCGGATTGACCTCGTAGCGCATCACAATTTTCTTCGCCGGATCCCAGTTGTCGACGTAGAAATATTTTTCACCGGGAGAGAATGCCAGGCCGTTCGGGCCTTTTAGTTCCGTGGTCAGCAACTGTACTTGCTTGCCATCGGGTGATACGCGATAGACGCCGCTATAGGGCAACTCTTTGCGGGGATCGTCGTAGAACTTAGGCAGGCCGAACGGCGGGTCGGTGAAGTACAATGCGCCGTCCGACTTGTAGACGAGATCATTGGGGCTGTTGAGCCGTTTTCCCTCGTAGTGGTCGGCCAGCACGGTGAGCTGGCCGTTCTTCTCCATGCGAACCACCCGCCGATTGCCATGCTGGTTAATGGTGAGCAGCCCCTGCTTGTTCAATGTGAGGCCGTTGGAGCCGGGCTGGCCGTACTCGCCGATATCCATGCCGCGATAGCCGCTTTTGGTCAGGAAAATAGATAGCTGTCCGTCCTGGGTCCAGCGGTAGATCACATTATTGTTGGGATCGCTGAAGAGCAAATAGCCGTCGGTTTCTTCGGTGCGTGGAACCCAGATTGGGCCTTCGGTAAAGAGAAATCCGCCGGCCAGTTTCTCGATTTTCGCATCCGCTGGAACGATCTCATCGAGAGCCTGGTCCTTGCGGATTATTTGGGCAGGGGTTGCGCTCTGCGCCACTTTGGGGGATTTGTAGAAATCCAGAGTCGCCGACTTGATCCAGATAAAGTTTTGGGGGCTGAATGAGATGGGACCATTAATGCCGAAGACGGCAAGTTGAATCTTCTGGCCCGGCTGCGCGTTTCTGGTGAGGATGACGCGGTTGGGTGCGTTGAAGCCCTTGATGGCCGGCCCGCCGGGCTGGCCGAGAATCCGCGGCATCTTGCCGTTGACCCAAACTTCGGCGTAGTCGTCGATGACGATTTCAAAGGCGATGGTTGAGCCGGTGACATCGAAGTTGGCCACCTTCTCGGGGATGGTGACGTTGATCCTGTACCAGTTGAAGCAGACCTTGGCGGTGGAGCGGCGCTGGTCGAGCGTGGTGGCATCGATCGCTTCCCACTGCGAGTCGTCGAAGTTAGCCGGCGCCGCCTGGGGAGTGTAGTCGTAGCTCTTGATAGGCGCGCCGCTCGGCTTGAGATCTGGTCCCACGGCGCGGGAGTCGGCCTCAACGATCTGCACATCGTGGTAACGCCACTGGCCTTTGGCCAGTTGCACGCCTTCGCGCGAGGCCAAATCAACGATTGCATAGGGGCGGCCGAAGGGCGGGTCCTGGATGACCTGAGCGCGTGATCTGGAACTCGCCACGGACAGCAGTAGGATTAGCGCCCCCGAAATGCTGCGCAATGTTTTTGTGGTATGCATGGCTGTCTCTCTTCAGCTTGGTTTATCTGTGCTCCCCTGTGTTTCCCTGTGGTCATCAGCTTTTAAACACAGGGGACACAGGGGAGCACAGGGAACTACCGAACCTTGACGACGTAGTAAAGAAACGGATTCGTGACTTCGGAGAACTGATGCGCTACGCCGTGGGGAACGATGAGCACGTTGCCCTCGGAAATCTTTCGCGTCTCGCCGCCTTGAATGCCGGAGCCGCGGAACTCGTCCGGCGCGGTGTTCTTTAGGTCAACCGCTTGCCCGCCGGTGATGAACGTTGCCGTTCCTTGCAGCACGTAGATGATGTCCGCGTCCTTGGTGTGCACTTCTGCCAGGCCGGGCTTTTCGCGGCGACTGGCGTGCACCATGTAGTTGCGGCCGTCGCTGCCATCGAACAAGATCGTTCCCTTGGAGAAGGCCTCGTCGACTTTGCTCTTCTCCCAGTAGGAAACTGGCGGCAGCATTTCACCGCTCATCGCAGCAGCGGGCATTTCGAAGGCTTTCGAGCCGGCGATGGCAAGTTCTTCATCTTGACCGGCGCTGGCAGCGCCACTCACGCCTACTCCGCCGACGATTTCGCCGTCCACGGTGATCGGGATTCCGCCAATCAATGGGGTGAAATCGTTTAACGCCGTCATCACGGTGCGGCCTTTGCCGCTGGAGTTGATCAATTCCTCAAAGAAGCGCGTCGGCTTCTTGAACAGTACGGCGGTCTTGGCTTTACCGATGGAGATGTTCGCGCCGGCGGCGAATGTACCGTCGAGGCGCTCCAGCGCCATCAGGTTGCCGCCGTCGTCCACCACGGCGATCACGCCGCCGGGAGCTTGCAGTTTCTTGGCTTCGGCTCTTGCGGCGGCAATCACTTGCTCCGCGCCGGCCAGGGTGAGCGTTTTCTTTTCGACAGTTTGGGCGCTGACCATGCCCACCAGGGACAAGATCATGGCCGTGAATCCGGCACAGCGCACTGCTTTCATTTGCGTTGTCATAGTCTTCCTGCCTTTTTCGAGAATTGGGAGGGGCGCGCTTCCGGGCCGCCCCTCGTGTGGTTTGCCTTACTTAACCGGTGAACTGAAACTGGCCTCGCCGAGATTGGCTTCGGCCCAGGCGCACCAGATCACAACTTTAGAAACGTTCTTCACGTAGCTGGGCACGACGATTTCTTTCTGATACTTGTCGCCGAGCAGCGCTTTCTTCTTGAGCTTGTCAACCAGGTAGACGTTGCCGTCGGAATCGACCAGCTGCCAGTGCGGATCGGGTGTGTCGGGAACGACAAAGTCGTCCGACAGAGTGAGGATGCTTTTCCCGTCGCGGTTGCTGTGAGTTACCGTTCCTTTGTTTGCCTTCGGTCCTTGGAACTGGCTGGAGGTATGCATGTCTTGGGCAAATGCCGAGACGCCGAACAACAGGATGGTGAAGAGAAAAGCGCGAACTGCAAAGTGAACTGTCTTATTGGCGGTCATTACCTTTACCTCGTGCTTGAAGATTGATTTGCGTGCGCACTGCGCGGCCGGCGACGAATCGTTAACGACTCGGGGAGCCAGGTCGAAGCCTGTTGCTCATGTGCCGGCTCGAAGTGCGCACGTGGGCGATGGGATTCGGAAGTGTCGCGAAGGTTTCAACGATTTCGGAAACAGCGAGCGCAGAAAATGATTTCGGCAGTCAGCTTGTCCCTTTCTACTCGCAATGGCATCCAATGAGCCGAGCCACCAGGTGCAAGCGAAAATCAAAATCGCCGAGCTGGACTGCTACAAAGTCCGCCGTGAGTTGGTCAACTACATGGAAGGCGATCTGTCGGCAGATTTGCGCGCTGAAATTGAGCAGCATCTGCTGGGCTGCGAACACTGCACCGCGGTTTACGACGGCACTCGGAACGTAGTGAAGTTGGTGGGCAACGAGAAGGCGATTGAGCTTCCGCCTGGATTCAGCCGGCGCCTGCACCGGCGGCTGCTGTCACGGCCGCGCTGAAGGGGACTTGCCGAGGTTTTGGATCGAGCAGCGCTTCAGCGCTGCGTTAAGGGCCTTGTTTTCGCAGACGGCCTGAAAGAGGCGATTCTATCTGCTGAGCTCTCCGCCTACATTTTCGATTCCGTCATCCCTTCGACCACCTCGTGCGCCATCTGACTGCGATCGAAGTTTTCATATCGCGCGAGAACATCGCGCTGCGAAATCACGCCTTCCAGCTTTCGGAAGTCGGCTCGGCTGACGACCGGCACGACCGCCCACTGGTAAACATACCGTAACGCCATCTCCAGCGGATGATCTGGGTGCAGATAGGGGATTTGCCGAATGCTCAAGACCGATCCCACACTCATCGCACCTTTACCCTCGCTGACCCGAGTCTGCAGTTCGTCTTTCGTCACGCTTCCCCAACCCGTCGGATTCAGGCGCACGAGGAGAATTTTCGCCGGCAGATCCTGGATACGCTTGAAAGCGGTCTCCACGGTTGCAGTCGCCTCCAACACGGGAATATTGCCGGGTTGCATGGCGTCCTCAACTCGAAGCGTGTCCTCCTCCCGCTGTTCTTCCATGGAAGGCAAATCGAGGCCGTCCTGCCGGGTCAGCAAATCGAAGATGGCGGTGGGCTGCAGGCTGCGCGAGATGACATAGGCGAAGGTGTTGGCCACGATGACCGGCAGAATTACGGAATAATTGCCGCTTACCTCCAGCACCATGAAAACCGAAGTCATGGGAGCGCGCAGGAAGCCGGCAAACAAGACGCCCATGCCGACCAGCGCGTAGGTCGCGACCGATCCGGTGAGCGAGGGGAAGAGGAGGTGTTCTACGCGGCCCACAGTTCCGCCGAGCATGGCTCCGATGAACAAGGCGGGGGCGAACATGCCGCCCGGCGTTCCCGAGGAAAAGGAAAGCGTGGTCGCCAGCATCTTGAGCACAACCAGCAGGGCGAGAATTTTCCAGGTGAATTGATTGTGCAGGGCCTGGTCCATGTATTCGTAGCCGGCGCCCATGACCTGGACGGCTCCTAACGCGCCCATGATTCCGATCAGCAAGCCGGCCGCGGCTGACTGAAAATAGTGGGTCCAACGCGGCAAGGCACTCAAGCGGGGGCGCAAATAACCGATGCCTTTGGCAAAAATCACGGCCACAAATCCGCCGACGATGCCCAGGACCGCGTACGCCACCAGCTCTTTCGCGCTCAGCAACTGCGTGGCGGGAATTCGAAACAGCGGCGCCGGGCCGAGAAATGAACGCATGACCACGACACTGGCCACTGCGGAAAGCACAACGGAGCCTAGAATTCCGGCGCTCCAGCGGCCGATCACTTCCTCAATAACGAAAAGCACCGCCGAAATCGGCGCGTTGAAAGCCGCCGCCAGGCCGGCGGCCGCGCCGACAGGAGCGATGAGCCGCAACTTATCGCGAGACAGCTTCAGCCGACGGCCCAGCATCGACGCCAGGCCTGCGCCAATTTGCAGCGACGGATCCTCAGGACCGAGCGACTGCCCGGAGCCGATGGCAAGAGCCGAGGTGATGAACTTGCCGATCGAAGTGCGGAACGAAATGTAGCCGTTGAAAATATAAAGCGCCGCTTTGGTCTGGTTGACGCCGCTGCCTCGCGCCGTGGGAAAAACGTGCAGCACCAGCACGGCAACCAACAGGCCGACCAGCGTCGGCGAAAGGATGAGGCGGAGCCGGGATTGAGTGAATTCAGGGCCCAGCAAATAGAGCCGGCTCCACTCGATGGCAATGCGGAAGCAAACCACAGCCAGGCCCGAAAAGATTCCGATGAAAACGGACAGCAAAAGGAAGAACCTCTCCTCCCGCAATCCTGCCCCGAAAAGCGAGCCCAAGGCCTGCAGTTGGGAGAACGGCTTGGCGGGAGCCTCAACCGAGGGATCGGGTACAACGTCCGGCAGCGGATTCTGTGCTGTTGTCATCGTTCGGTGCGCTCCCGTTCCTGGGAGATCAACAGCAAAGCCAGATCTTTGTCGCTAGGCGGCGCGCATTTGTTCTCGGTCTGCTGCTCGATGTCGAATACGACGTCCAGGGCCTGGTCACGTAGTTCGGGATCCCGGCGCAGCCCCGCAGCGGTCACTTTAGACTTCAATTGCGACCAACTCGCGGCCAGTGGCGACGATTCTGCGACAGCGCCGGCCGCGCCCGGCGCCGGGGCCTGTGACGGGCATGTCTTCAGCCGTTCTCCGGCCTGTTGGAACGACTCCAGAACCCGCCGATTACGCTCCTTGTCGGAGAGTCCACGCGCGAAGGGATCGAGCCGAATCACAGCTTGTGCAGTCTGCAACAAGCGCACGGACTCTGTGTCCTGCGGCCGCAGCGCGACCGCGTTCTGAAGATGACGCAACGCTGTGCGATATAGCGCCAGCTTGAAGGCAGCACGCCCTGCTCCGGCGGAAGCTAACGGGTCCTTGCGATTGGCTCTTAGGACGTACTCATACTGCTTCAGAGCGCGCTGGAAATCCTGCACCCTCATCAATAGATCCGCAGCCCGAAGATGCCAGGAGGGATCATCTGGAAGGCCGGAGGTCATGGCAATAATTTCGGACTCAGCCTGGGCGGTGGCCTGATGGTTCAGCAAGAATTCGATCAACTCGAGGCGGGCCTGGCGGCGATGAGAATCGGGATCGGAACTCCAGCTCGCATACATCGCATTGTGATAATAGCGCAGAGCTTGATCCACTGATCCCTGCTCGGCGTACACGCGAGCCAATTCGAGATTCACCGTTCCATCGTCGGGCTGGCGTTCCCAGAGGCTGAGCAGGTAGGCGTTGGCTTCATCGCGGTGACCCAGCGAATGCAGGGCGCGAGCCAAGCTTAGCTCATAGAGGTAGTTGTCCCGCGAGTAGTTCAGAGCGGCGCGGTAATATTGCGCCGCTGCGGCAAACTGCCCAAGCTGAGTCGCCTCGGTTCCTCGCGCATAGAGACGTCGCGCCACCGAGTCTTGATGGCGCTCGTAGCTCCTGGACAGGAACAGCACCAGCGTGAAGAAGATCCCGGCCATCATCGTCAAGGCGATTAAGATGATCGGCTCACGCTGCTTAGTCCAAAGTGTGGATGGCTCGCTCATTGGCCCGGCGTCACTTCTGTTTGGGGTTTGTCAACCCTGGTTTCGATGAAATTCAAGAGGCATTGCTGGACGAGGACTCTAAGAAGCACCTCTAGAGTGTAACTCGGAGGCGCCGCTCACGTCTGCGTGGTACGGACCAAAGTTCTAAATGAAGTGGCTCGGCCTGTTATCCTCCCCATCCCCGATTTTGGCAGACGGTCGCAGGCTGCGCTGATCCCCAGCGCCAGTGCCAACCTACAGCCCCCAAAGGAGGGATTCAATTTTTTGTGTCACTTCCGCGCAACCTCGGAATCCCATCGCCCAGATTCCATGAGCGCCCTCGGACAAATCGCACTGGCAGCCGTACCGAACGAAGAAACCGTGCCTCCCCCGACGATAGCTATGTCTGCACAGCCGCCCAGCCGGGGCGCCCTGGAATCCTTGCGGCTTCACTGGCCCGAGTACCTGATGGAAGCGGCGCTGCTGGGTGGGTTCATGGTGTCGGCCTGCGCATTTACCGCGTTATTCGAGTTCCCTCAATCGCCCTTGCATCGGGCGATCCCCTCAGGCTTCCTACGACGAATGCTGGAAGGAATTGCCATGGGGTTGACGGCGTTGTGCATTTTCTATTCGCCCTGGGGCAAGCAGTCGGGGGCGCACATCAATCCGGCGGTGACTTGGACCTTCTTCCGGCTGGGCAAAACCAAGATTTGGGACGCAATTTTCTACTCAGCCGCCCAGTTTGGCGGAGCGGTTCTGGGTGTCTCTGTTATGGCTCGGCTGTTCGGTATGGCGATCTCTCACCCGGCGGTTCGTTATGCGGTGACGGTGCCGGGTCCATACGGCTCACGTGCGGCGCTGGCGGCAGAATGTGTCATCGCCGCGGGGATGATGTCGATGGTCCTGTTTGTTTCCAACCACAGCGGCCTCGCCAACTACACCGGACTGTTCGCGAGCATCCTGGTCGCAACCTACATCACCTTCGAGGCGCCGTTTTCGGGGATGAGTATCAACCCGGCGCGCACCTTCGGCTCGGCTTTCCCGGCGATGGTCTGGAATGGATTTTGGATTTACCTGACCGCCCCAATGCTCGGGATGCTGAGCGCGGCGGAGTTCTATCTCTGGCGGAAGGGCCGCAATGCGGTTAAGTGCGGCAAATTACACCATGACAACGATAAGCGCTGCATCTTCTGCGGCGCCAATGGAGGATTCGCATCATGAGCAGCTCGAATCATTACGACGTAATCATTATCGGAACCGGCGCCGGCGGAGGAACGCTGGCTTACCATCTGGCTCCCTCTGGGAAACGAATCCTCATCATCGAGCGGGGCGACTATGTGCCGCGCGAAAAGGCGAACTGGGACCCGAAGGTCGTCAACGTCGATGCCCACTACAACACTAGGGAGTCCTGGCTCGATAAAGACGGCAAGGAGCTGCATCCGCACACTAATTACTACGTCGGCGGCAATACGAAGTTTTATGGCGCGGCGCTGTTCCGTCTGCGCAAGGAAGACTTCGGCGAACTGCGCCACCACGGCGGGATTTCACCGGCTTGGCCTATCAGCTACGACGAACTGGAGCCCTACTACACGCAGGCTGAGCATCTCTACCAGGTACATGGAAACCGCGGGGAAGACCCCACGGAACCCGCCGCCTCGGGGCCCTATCCCTTCCCTGCCGTAAGCCACGAACCGCGCATTCAGCACCTGGCGGAGGATTTTGCGCGCTCCGGCCTCAAACCCTTCCACGTCCCTGTGGGCGTGATGCTCAATGAAAAGGATTCGCACAAGAGCCGCTGTATTCGCTGTAACACTTGCGACGGATTTCCTTGCCTGGTTAATGCCAAGTCAGACTCGCAGGTGGTCTGCGTCGACGAAGCGATCAAGTATCCCAACGTCACTTTGCTGACTCAATCGCTCGTGACGCGGCTGGACACCGACGCTTCCGGGCGGGAAGTGAATGCGGTGCTGGTAGAGCGCAACGGCAAGCAGGAGTCTTACTCCGGCGACCTGGTAGTGGTTTCCGGCGGCGCCATCAATTCGGCCGCGCTGTTGCTACGCTCGGCGAACGATAAGCATCCACGCGGCTTGGCGAACAGCTCTGACGTTGTGGGCCGCCATTATATGGGACACACAAACTCAGTGCTTATGGCAATTTCAAAGTGCCCTAACCCGACCATCTTCCAGAAAACCCTGGGCGTGAATGACTTTTACTTTGGCTCGGACGACTTCAAGTACCCCATGGGGCATATTTCGTTTGTGGGCAAGTTGGACGCGATCACGCTAAAGGCCGGAGCCCCGGCCATTGCTCCGAACTTTACGCTGGAGTTGATGGCCACACACTCGCTCGACTTCTGGCTTACCTCGGAAGATCTGCCTGATCCGAATAACCGCGTCACCGTGGATCGCAATGGCAAGATCGTTCTCACATATACGCCGAACAACATCGAAGCGCACGAACGGCTGCAGGCGAAGTTAAAGCAAGCCATGAAGCAGACCAACTGCGAGATGCACGGGCATGAGTGCCACCAGGGACTGTTCTCGCGGAATCTATATGCCGGAGTGAGAATTCCGCTGGCGGGCGTGGCACATCAGAACGGTACAGTTCGGTTTGGGCACGATCCCAAGACTTCGGTGCTGGATGTGAATTGCAAAGCCCACGACGTGGATAACCTCTACGTTGTGGACGGCAGCTTCTTCCCCTCGAGCGCGGCGGTGAATCCGGCGCTGACCATCATGGCGAACGCGCTGCGCGTGGGAGAGCACATGCTGGATCGCCTGGGCGTATCGCAAAAAGATATGAGCCGCAGCGGACAACCAGCGCTAGCGTCAGCTTAGTA